>NZ_CAWNXG010000062.1:0-20431 GCF_963878145.1 Photorhabdus sp. S10-54
GCTTTGCGGAGCTGAGTGACAGCTATTATGTCGCCAGTGTGGCGGTGGATGTGGATAAAGATAAAGACGAGAAGCGCTACAACAACGGCACCGATACTTATACCTTCACGGCGACGGTGAAGGATGGTCATGGCAATCTGGTGGTGGATAAACCGATCGAGATTGACTGGCAGACAGACCCCGCGGTGGCCGGGCTAAAACTGACGAAACAAAGCAATTCGGTGAGTAACGCGCAGGGACAGGTGACGGCGACGTTAACCAGCACGGCGGCGGTGACGGATGTGCAGGTGTCGGCGAAGACGGCGGCGAATCAGTCATGGATAAAAGCTGATAGCCCGGTGAGTTTTGAAGAGTTGAGCCTCAGTTATCATGTCACCCGCGTAACGGTGGACAAAGAAGGCCCGCTCTACAACGAAGGCACTGATGCTTACACCTTCACGGCGACGGTGGAAGATGCGTATGGCAATCTGGTGGTGGATAAACCGATCGATATCGATTGGCAGACAGATCCAGCGGTTGACGGGTTAAAACTGACGAAGCAGAACAATTCGGTGAGTAATGCGCAGGGACAGGTCACTGTAACGTTAAGTAGTACAGTGGTAGCGATTGATGTGCAAATGTCCGCAAAAACGGCTACCCAGCAGACGCCGGTGAAGGTGGATAAAAAAGTCAGTTTTATCGGTCCTGATGAGCTTGCTTCTCTGACTGTTAGCCCAGATCACGTAACAGAAGGAGAAGGCGAGGGGCATACTTACACCTTTACTGCCACAGTAAAAGATTTTTCCGGGCAGGCGAAAAGCGGTGTTGCGGTGGCCTGGAGTGCAACAAATAGTAAGGGAGTTACCATCACTGATAAAAACTTGGTTACTCAGGTAGTGGGTGATGGTAAAACAGATGCTGATGGGAAAGCTCAGTACCAGATATATAGCAAAAGCGGCGGGTTTGTTGCTGTTATGGTAACGGCTAAAGTGAATGATTTATCTGTTGGCTCTAAGAATAAGACGGTGGAAATTAAGGCTAATGAGCAGGATGTTGCTAACTTCTTTATATTGGATTATCACCATAAAGATGGAGAATCGCTCGGGCGTTCAGTACCAAAGGAAAGAATGAACTTTGGCTGGCAAGGAATGAAGTTTAAACCTGAGTATTTGCCTGGAAAAGCAAGAATATCTGGTGGTTATATTGGAGTATATGATTCAAGTAATAGGAACGTAATTGATGTGGATAGAGAGCGTTTTCAAGTTAAAAAAGCAGGAATGGTTACATTAACTGCAACGTTTACACACCCAGAATCTGGTCGGTATTTAAAATATGTTATTCCTGATGTGAAAATTAACCATTTTATAATTTTTGATCCTAACCCGATAGGGCCGGGAATTGGTTACCCTGACTTGAATAGTCGTATTGACAAGAGGCAGCCTTTAGCTCGTTGTACAAGAGGAGATAGGATACAAGAGCGTGATCTTGGTAGCTCAATTGATTATCTGGTCAATAATTTGGATTTAAATCTTATTGATAAGGGTTTATTAGGTGACCCAACTGAAGGATTCAGTCAGGCGGCAATAAGAATGGGGGGGCTACAAATAGATGATACAAAAATTCAGGCTCATTTGTTGGATAATAGTGGTTTAGCTTCAAATGCTTATGTGGTTTTATGTGAGGAGTAGGGGGATAAGCATCATTTATAGAAGAGCATTATTTTGATAGGAAATTAGGTGTTTGTTACTTATTGGTGTTTAATTTTAATATGAGATTTAATATGTTGACACTTACAGCAGATATAGTTTCAGGAATAATGGTTTTAGAAGCGTGTCCAATTGTCATTACTGTGACTTATAGTGAAAACGTAGCCATGTTATCTTCTCGTTATTTTAACAGATTCAGCCTCTAATGAGCGATCACAGAGGTTTCTCGTACATTAGCTGTAATTAGAATTTTTACTCACCAAGGTTATTTAAAACTTGGACAGCGAGGGAAAAGTAATTATTTAATTATTCACTGAAATTAATGTAGATGATATTATTAATATGAATGTTTACGCTGATGGTATTATGTGAGAGGAGTTGGATTAAGTATTTATTACTATTGATCCTCATACATTAATCAAGGAATATGTGGAGAAAGCACTGTATCCCACTTTATGATACCTTTTGGATAAAGAATACATTGCTATTACAGTAATGGCTAAAGTAAATAGTTTATTTATGTGGGAAGTAGGGAGGATATAATAGGTAGTCAGCATCATTGTAGAATAACATTATTTTGATAGAAATTAGGTGGTTGTTACTTGTTGGTGTTTAACTTTAATATGAGGTTTAATATGTCGACACTTACAGCAGATATAATTTCAGGAATAACGGTTTTAGAAGAGTGCCCGGTTGTTATCACTGTGACTTATTCAGGCGATGAGACTCACAAAGTAACGGATTCGACTGACATAGTGTACGAGAACCCGAAAAATACCAGTTTTGATGATATCCCTCGTATTTCAAGAGATGTTGAGAAAAATACCTGTACTGCGAAATTTGTTGTTACTGCTGGTTCTGGTGCCGGTGATTTCACCATAACATTTTCAATGGATCAGGCTACGGACCCCGATGCTAAATTGGAAATTGCATTTCATTCTATTGATAAAAATGGTTTTTCATATGCAGCATTTGAACCTATCATTATTGGCGATTCGCTGATAAAAGACTTATCTCCGTCAGCGGATAATGAGGAGCCTTCTGAATCTAATGGCAGCCTCCTTATTAATCTATATGCGCTGAGTAAAACAAATGAGCCGTTACCCTATTTTCAAATTCCTCTGGTAACGGATAGAATAGTGCGTATTTTTGGGTACGATGGAAAAAACATTGCGGAGGAAATATCTCCTTTTATTCAAAAGTTAAGTAGTTATAAATATTATATTAATACGGACAAAAACGGTTTTGTTGCTTTAAGGATTTTCCCCAGTCAGAAAGGGAATGGGAATTATGCGGTTGATATATTCACAGAATTGCCGGATTTTTCAAAGAGATCTTCATCGAATATTCTGTTTATTACAAAAGATATTAACCCAACGCTTGCAACGCCAGATATTGAAGAGTTGAATGGTAATAAATTAGCGCCATCAGTAGGAAATAGTAGTACAGGTTTCCATGTGAGTATTCCATTCTATGAAGGTGTTAGACCGAAAGATAGAATTTTCTTAATGATCAAAGAAGATAATTACGAAACACCAAGTGCGTCTGTCGTAATTACTGATCTGAATCAGTTGAATAATCCGTTTATTTTAGTTCCATATGCCAGTGTTCCCAATATTGGTGGTAATGAGTTATATTATTATAGGGCTGATACAACGGGAAATATCACTATGTCATCTGCCCTCTATTTTAATCTAACGAGGTCAGCACCAAATGTACCACCAGAGATTAATCGTATATTAGCGAGACCCAGAATTTTTAGTCATATGCTACAGATGGAATTTGGCTGGCCAGCTTGGATCAATCTTAATGATATCTTAGGCGGAGGATTAGATGCCCATATTACTGTGGATAAAAAAAGTGGAATAGAGGTAAATAATGTTATCAATATACGTATTTACGTTAATGGTATTATCAGTGAGAATCCATCTTCGAAACTTTATTCTGTTGTTCCTCATACGGTAACTGCCGATGAAGTGGCGACTGGAGAGGCTATTATTCCGCTTGGTCAAGCGTCTTTTACTAATATAGATTCATATCGTGATGGTACGCCAGGCTCAGTTTATATCACTTACAGCGTAGGCCAAAAGGAATCTAAGATTTGGTTTGGATACATTGATACTGTTCCGTAGACTCATATCGTGGTGGTACGCCAGGCTCAGTTTATATCACTTACAGCGTAGGCAAAAAGGAATTTAAGGTTTGGTTTGGATACATTGATATGGTTCCAGTAGGATAACAAATTTAACGGATTGAGCTTTTACCTGTTTATGGAGAATGCGTAAGCGTTTTCCATTTTTCCGGACATGTTGCTTATTGGTGAACTGGCGATTTCTTTATTACCGAGCTATAATGCTTTATTAATCGTTGTTATTTTATTTTCAACCAAGGAATCATGGAACTAATGGTGGCAGTATGAATAATGTCAGGCATGGTGAAAAGTGATTTAATAATTACCGTAATCTTAACTCCAGATATATTGTAACTATGTCGGGTATGCTTGGATATAAATCTTATGTTATGAGTGGTGGATTTATTGCTATTACTTTAACAGCTAAAGTAAATAATTTATTTATGTGATAAACAGGAAGGAGGTAATAGATAATAAGCATCGTTGTATAAACGCATTATTTTGATAGAAAATTAAGTGTTTGTTACTTATAGATGTTTAACTTTAATATGAGGTTTAATATGTCGACACTTACAACAGATATCGTTTCAGGAATAACGGTTTTAGAAGAGTGCCCGGTTGTTATCACTGTGACTTATTCAGGTGATGAATCTAATAAAGTAACGGAAACGACTGACATAGTGTATAGTACCTCAGAAGATACCCGTTTTGATAAGATCCCTTGTATTTCAAGAGATGTCGAAAATAATATCTGCACTGCGAAATTTGTTATTACTGCTAATTCGGGTGCCCGTGATTTCACCATAACATTTTCAATGGATAAGGTTACGGACCCTGATGCTAAATTAGAAATTGCATTTCATCCTATTGATAAAAATGGTTTTTCACATGCAGCGTTTGAGCCTATCATTATTGGCGATTCGTTGATAAAAGACTTATCTCCGGCAGCGGATGATGAACGACCTTCTGAATTTAATGGTAGTCTGCTTATTAATCTATACGCTTTGAGTAAAACAAATGAGCCGTTACCCTATTTTCAAATTCCTCTGGTAACGGATAGGATAGTGCGTATTTTTGGGTATGATGGAGGACAAATTACGGAAGAAATATCTCCTTTTATTCGAAAATTAAATAGTAATAAATATTATATTAATACGGATAAAAAAGGTTTTATTGCTCTAAGGATTTTCCCCAGTCAGAAAGGGAGGGGGAACTATGCGGTTGATATGTTTACAGAATTGCCGGATTTTTCAAAGAAATCTTCATCAAATATTCTGTTTATCACAGAAGACATTAATCCAACGCTCGCGGTGCCAGATATTGAAGAATTGAATGGTGATAGGTTAACGCCATCAGTAGGAAATAGCAGTACAGGTTTTCATGTAAGTATCCCGTTCTATGAAGATGTTAAACTGAAAGATAGAATTTTTTTAATGATCAAAGAAGGTAATAATGAAACGCAAAGCATGTCTGCTGTCATTACTGATCTGAGTCAGTTGGATATACCATCTATTTTAGTGCCATATGCTAGTGTTCCAAATATTGGCAATAATGGGTTATATTATTACGTAGCTGATGTAATAGGAAACATAACTATGTCATCCGCCCTCTATTTTGATTTGACGAAGTCAGTACCAAATATACCACCAGAGATTAAGCGTATATTAGCGAGACCTAGAATTTTTAATCATAAACGACAGGAGGAATTTAGCTGGCCAGGTAAGATTAGTCTTAAATATATTTTAGGTGGAGGGTTGGATGCCCATATTGCTGTGGGTAAAAACAGTGGGATAGAGGTAAACAGTGTTATTAATGTACGTATTTACGTTAATGGTATTATCAATGACAATCCATCTTCGAAAATTTATCCTATCGATCCTCATACGGTAACTGCCGACGAAGCGGCAGCAGGAGAGGCTATTATTCCGCTTGGTATGGCACCCTTTATGAATGTAGACTCGCATTTTGATGGTACGCCAGGCTCGGTTTATATCACTTACAGCGTAGGCCAAAATGAATCTAAGATTTGGTTTGGACATATTGATACTGTCCCACCTAGGAAATAAATTTAACTGATTGAGCTTTTAACTGTTTGTTGGAAAATGCTCACGCATTTTCCATTTTTCCGAACATATTTCTTATTGGTGAACTGGCGATTTCTTTATTACCGAGCTATAATATTTCATTAAGCGTTGTCATTTTATTTTCAAACAATGAATCACGAAATTAATGGTGGAGCATGAATAATGGTCAATGTGGCGAAAAGTGATTTAACAATTATCCTAATTTTAATCCAGGATATATTATGACTATATAGGATATACTTGGATATAAAGCTTATGTTATGAGTAGTGGATTTATTGCTATTGCATTAATAGCTAAAAAACTTATTTTTGTGATAAACTAAACAGAAAGGAGGGAATAGAGAGTAAGCATCGTTGTATAAACGCATTATTTTGACAGAAAATTAAGTGTTTGTTACTTATTGGTGTTTAACTTTAATATGAGGTTTAATATGTCGACACTTACAACAGATATCGTTTCAGGAATAACGGTTTTAGAAGAGTGCCCGGTTGTTATTACCGTGACTTATTTAGGTGATGAGTCTCATAAAGTAACGGAAACGACTGACATAGTGTATAGTACCCCAGAAAATACTCATTTTGATAAGACTCCTCGTATTTTAAGAGATGTCGAAAATAATACCTGCACTGCAAAATTTGTTGTTACTGCTAATTCTGGTGCCAGTGATTTTACCATAACATTCTCAATGGATAAGGTTACGGACCCTGATGCTAAATTGGAAATTGTATTTCATCCTATTGATAAAGATGGCTTTTCACATGCAGCGTTTGAACCTATCATTATTGGCGATTCGCTGATAAAAGATTTATCTCCGGCAGCAGATAATGAGGAGCCTTCTGAGTTTAATGGCAGCCTCCTCGTCAATATATATGCGTTGAGTAAAACAAATGAGCCATTACCCTATTTTCAAATCCCTCTGGTAATTAATAATTTAGTGCGTATTTTTGGGTATGATGGAGAACAGATTACGGAAGAAATATTACCTCTTGCTCTAAATTACAATAATAATAAATACTATATTAATACAAATAATGAAGGTTTTGTTGCTTTAAAAGTTTTCCCCAGTAAGAAGGAGAGTGGTAATTATACAGTTGATATGTTCACGGAATTGCCGGATTTTTCAAAGAAATCTTTATCAAATATTCTGTTTGTTATAGAAGACATTGCTCCAACGCTTGCAGCACCAGATATTGTAGAACTGAATGGTAATAAATTGACTCCATCAGAAGGAAATAGCAGTACAGGTTTTCATGTGAATATCCCATTTTATAGAGGTGTTAGGCCGAAAGACACAGTTTTCTTAATGATCAGAGAAGGTAATGATGAAACACCAAGTGCGTCTGCTGTTGTTAATGATTTGAATCAGTTGGATAATTTTTTTATTCCAGTTCCATATGCCAATATTCCAAATATTGGCGATAATGAGTTATATTATTACATTGCTGATGCAGTGGGAAATATCACTATGTCATCTGCCCTCTATTTTGATTTAACGAGGTCAGTACCGAATGAGCCACCAGAGATTAGGCGTATATTAGCGAGACCTAGAATTTTTAATCATAAACGACAGGAGGAATTTGGCTGGCCAGGTAAGATTGATCTTGAATATATTTTAGGTGGAGGATTGGATGCTCATATTGCTGTGGGTAAAAACAACGGAATAGAGGTAAATAGTGTTATCAATATACGTATTTACGTTAATGGTATTGTCAATGAGAATCCATCCTCAAAGATTTATTCTGTTGAACCTCATACGGTAACTGCTGACGAAAAGGCGGCTGGAGAGGCTATTATTCTGCTTGGTCAGGCACCTTTTACTAATGTAGATTCATATAGTGATGGTACGCCAGGCTCGGTTTATATCACTTACAGCGTAGGTAAAAAGGAATCTAAGATTTGGTTTGGACATATTGATACTGTTCCACCTAGACGATGAATTTAACTGATTGAGATTTTACTTGTGTATGGAAAATGCGTAAGCGTTTTCCATTTTCCCGGACATGTTTCTTATTGGTGAACTAGCTATTTCTTTATTACCGAGCTATAATATTTAATTAAGCGTTGTCATTTTATTTTCAACCAATGAATCATGGAACTAATGGTGACAGTATAAATAATGGTAAGCATGGCGAAAAGTGATTTAACAATTACCGTAATCTTAACCTGTAACTATATAGGGTATATTTGGATATAAAGCTTATGTTATGAGTGGTAGATTTATTGCTATTACATTAACAGCTAAAGTAAATAATTTATTTGTGTGAGAAACAGGAAGGAGATAATAGGTAATCAGTATCGTTGTGGGAGCGCATTATTTTGATAGAAATTAGACGCTTATTGCTTATTGATGTTTAACTTTAATATGAGGTTTAATATGTCGATACTTACAGCAGATATTGTTTCAGGAATAACGGTTTTAGAAGAGTGCCCAGTTCTCGTTACTGTAACTTATTCAGGTGATGAGACTCATAAAGTCACGGAAATGACTGATATAGTGTACAGTGACCAGCAAGATGTCAGTTTTGATGAGATCCCTCGTATTTCAAGGGATGTCAAGAATAATACCTGCACTACAAAATTTGTTGTTACTGCCAATTCTGGTGCTGGTGATTTCACCATAACATTTTCAATGGATAAGGCTACGGACCCTGATGCTAAATTAGAGATAGCATTTCATTCTATTGGTAAAAATGGTTTTTCACATGCAGCGTTTGAACCTATCATTATTGGCGATTCGTTGATAAAAGATTTTTCTCCGGCAGAGGATGATGAACGACCTTCTGAATTTAATGGTAGCCTCCTCGTTCATTTATATGCGCTGAGTAAAACAGATGATCCGTTACCTTATTTTCAAATTCCCCTGGTAACAGATAAGCCAGTGCGTATTTTTGGTTATAATAGAAGGCAACCTACAGCAGAAATATTGCCTTTTATTAGAGGGTTAAATAGCAATAAATACTATATTAATACGAATAGTAAAGGTTTTGCTGCCTTAAGAGTTTTCCCTAGTAAGGAAGAGAGGGGTAACTACACAGTCAATATGTTTACAGAGTTGCAGGGTTTTTTAAGGAAATCTTCATCAAATATTCTGTTTATTACAGAAGATATTACTCCAACGCTTGAAATGCCAGATATTGAAGAGTTGGACGGTGATAGATTAACACCATCAGTAGGAAATAGTAGTACAGGTTTTCATGTGAGTATCCCATTTTATGAGAGAGTTAAACCGAGAGATAGAATTTTCTTAATGATCAGAGAAGATAATGATGAAACGCCAAGTGTGTCTGCTGTCATTACTGATCTGGATCAGTTGAATAATCCGTTTATTTCAGTCCCATATGCCAGTATTCCAAATATTGGCGATAATGAGTTATATTATTATAGGGCTGATACAACGGGAAATGTAACGATGTCATCTGCCCTCTATTTTGATTTAACGAGGTCAGTACCGAATGAGCCACCAGAGATTAGGCGTACATTAGCAGCGCCTAGAATTTTCACTCATAAAGATCAGATCGAACTTGGACAGAGAGGTAAGATCAATCTTGCAAAAATTTTAGGGGGAGGGCTGGATGCACATATTGCTGTGGGTAAAAAAAATGGAATAGACGTGGATAGTGTTATCAATGTACGTATTTACGTTAATGGTGTTGTCAATCATAGTCCATCTTCAAAAATTTATTCTCTAGAACCTCATACGGTAACTGCCGACGAAGTGGCGGCTGGAGAGGCTATTATTCTGCTTGGTCAGGCACCTTTTACGGGTGTAGACTCATATCGTGGTGGACCAGGATTAGTTTATATCACTTACAGTGTAAGAATAAAGGACTCCAAGATTTGGTTTGGACGCATTGATACGGTTCCCCCTGGACAATAAATTTAACTGATTGAGTTTTTATTTATTTGCTGGAAAATGCTTGAGCATTTTCCATTTTTCCGGGCATATTTCTTATTTGTAAACTGGCGATTTCTTTATTGCGTAACTATAATATTTTATTAAGCGTTATCATTTTATTTTCAATTAATAAATCATGGAGTTAATGGTGACAGTATGAATAATGGCATATCAAGTGTGATTATCACAGAAAACGCGGCAAAAAGTGATTTAACCAATTATCCTAATCTTAATCCCAAAAATATTGTGACTATATATGGTCTACCTGGACATAAATTCTATGCTACGACATCTATCGGTGCTTTTATTGTAGACGATAATGTTGATGTAGATCAGATCACATTGACGTTAGATGAGACTGGAAAAGGGCATTTTTATGTTCGTTCTCCGTTTGAACATAAAAATATTGAAAATAATGAAGAATTTTCGGCTTTTGTGATGATTTCCCCACAAGAGGACATCAATAAGGTAATATCTTTCCCGCTTATTTTTGGTAATTATCGTCAGTCTGATGAGGCTATAATATTTACCGCCTATAATTATACTACAGGTGCTCCGGCAGATGGGAAGACGCCTTGTTCGATCTATCTTTTTATTGATCGTGAAAATAATGATGATATTAATCAAATCCGTATAAGAGTTAATAATAATGCAGTTATCGATGGTTATAATAAAGACTGGGCCGATATTCCATTAAAAGAGGATGGTAGTGCGACAGTGAATGTGACTAGCGATACAGTAGGTAAAGTTAATGTTTGGCTAACAGCGCCTGGTTCAGATTCAGGGGATAAAGTCAATTTTGTTTTATCATTCAGACCGATTCCAATGGGAGGTGAAATATGATTACTAATAACGACAATACTCTCATTCCTTTATCGTCGCCAAAATTGCCGCAAGCAGATAATAATGGTTTGATTGATGTTTCTGTTCAACAGAACCAAGATTTAATTATCAAGGTACCCTATTATGAGGATATAGAAATCTGGGATGTGATAGTGGTAAGTGTTGGGGGAATTTTTTCTCGACCATATCATGTTCAGAATATTGATCTTGATTTTTTTACTGTAACTATGCCGTTCTCTGAAATACCTGATGGTTGCTATAATGTGACTTATACATCAGCTGATGATTTCGAGAATGAAGATTTCTCTGAACCGACTGTTATTAAAGTTATTAATTCTCCATCGATAAAATTATTACCATCAATTTATCCAGATTCAACATCTGGCGTTATTCACTATTCATCTCTTGTGCAACATCGTGGGTTAAATGTGCATATCAGTTATCGGCAGATGCGGAAAGGAGATAGCGTCATATTCCATTGGCAAGGACATAATTTTAACTATGATTTAATTGCGCGGGCGGCTTGGGATGCACAACCAATAACAGTAAGCGACGAGGATGTTAAGCAGGGTTATGTTTCTTTAGTGGTGCCGGTGGAAAACGTGCTTTGTTTGGGGCAGGAAGGCGTGGGAACAGGGTATTATGAGGTTGGCAATACTATTTCTGCTCCAGGTTCAGTGATATTATCGCTAACGGATATGTCATCTGTCATGATATCAATTAGTGAAGGTGCGCCGATGGTATCTAATAAATATCCTAAAATAAAACCGAAAAACTTGGTTGCGGTTTATGGGCCGCCAGGAAAGAGTTTATTGGCGAGGGTTGAATCAGGAAGTATTGTTGAAGGGGATGGTACAAAATATCAATTTGCCCCCGATAGTTTCGGGTTGGCTTATTTCCATTTGCAATCTGAGGAAGCGGGTAGTTTTCGCTGTACTGTTTCTGCGGAGGATGGGGCTATAACACCGGGTGTAGGGCAGGCAATATTTAGCGAGTGGAGAGATGGAAGAGATATTATCGAAGCTTACGCATTTACCTCGGAAGTACCTGCTGATGGCGTGAGTGTGTGTAGTGGTTATGTTATTGTGGACCGTACTGTCTATTCCGGTAAAAGATTACTTGTTCGTACTGATGGCTCCGCGATAATTTCAGGTTTTGGTGATAACGAGAGAGAATTGCAGGTTGCGATTAGTAAAGATGGTTGTACAACTTTCCATATAACTAATACCAAAGCAGAAAAAAATAATGTGATAATAAGTTTACCCGATATTGATAAGTCGATTCAATTTTCTATTAATTTTAAACATTTTCCTTCTATTTAGTGTAAGGAATATTGTTAATTAGCATAATTTTATCAAATTGAAATCATTTTATTTTTTAACTTTAAATCGATGGTAATATATATAAATATACATGATAGTGATAAATTAGGAGAATGAAATGAATGACGAACAAGCACCAAAAGAGGCTAAAAAATTAAATTGGGTATCGAGTGAAAAAACGGAGACTGCGGATAAGTCTATATATATCGGTATAAAAGTAACTCAAGGTGGTTATTTATCTCATGAAACGAATGTAACTTTCACATTAGATAATGAATTTATGGTATTTAAGGAGAATAATGATCGTACAATTATAAAAAGTACGGGAGTAATGGGTAAGGTATCAGTTGAAATAATCTCTACTGATTCAACTCCGTGTCAAGGGAATGTATATGCTTGTTTAGAGGATGATACTCAAATAAAAGTCCCTCCTCTCCAGGTCGAGTTTACTGCTGTTCCTCAATTCGTGGCATCTCTTGAGCTTAACCGAGAAAAAAATGATGCATGGGCTAATAGCAACGATAAAAATATAGTAATTGCAACTGCGTATGATAAGTCTGGTAACAGAATTAAAAACCAAAAAGTAACCTTCAATGCTGATAGTGAAGCAACGATATATCCATCATGGGGTGTAACAGATAAAGATGGTAAAATATCCGTCTCAATACGATCTGATAACGTTGGAGAGGTGACACTCACGGCACAATCGGGAGATATCATAAAGGCTACAATTGTGTGTTTCACCTATAATCCATATCGGTTAGAGATCACAGAATATCCACCTGTAATATATTCATTTGACTACGGTGTTGTATCTGGATATTTATATAAAAATGATATAGGTCAACCTAATATAGTCATATCAGTATCTACGGGGCTTTTTATATCGCTGGCTGATGATGGCAAAGATATCATTACCGATATAAATGGATGTTTTAGCTTTAAAATTTATTCTAGTTACATTGGATCTTCATATCGTTATGAACCGCCTAAAATGGAATATACAGCAATTGGTATAGGTTGCCTGGATGATCGGATACATTCTCGAGTACCGATAACGTTAAACACATTACTGTATTAGACGCTGGATATTTAGGAGATACTGATTGCGTGGTTTATTATTGATTAAAGATATATAACCTGGATGGAATTTCACAACTATCATTGTTATATACCCAATGGATTTCAAGATGCATCGCGACGGCAAGGGAGAGAATCCCCGGGAGCATAGCAAACTATGTGACCGGGGTGAGCGAGTGCAGCCAACAAAGAGGCAACTTGAAAGATAACGGGTATACATCAATATTTAGTTAAAAACCTGAACTTCTCTTTAAGTGAAGTTCAGGCTATCTAACTCATTATTTCTTCATGTTATTTCTCACAATGATGAGGGAATTGTTATTAAATCTCCTTTAGTTGTGATCGCGTCCGCAATGACCTTTTATGAAATAGGGCTATACTATAAATAGGCTATAAAGTTATATAGAGTCAATTAACGTTAGCTGTTGAATTTTCGGTTCTTAGTGTTCACGGAGAGTGTGTATTCACGGAGAGTGTTGGAGGTAACATATGAAACGTCAAAGTGCCTTCATAGTCGGTAATGTATTGATGGGTGTCGGTATGTTCACCATAGTGAGTAGCCTGGCTTATACATTACTGCCTCACATCTTCGGTTTTGGCTGGCCTGAGTTTTTATCTGAAGCAGCGCTATTGGGCGTTTTTATTGGTGCGCTTGTTTGGTTGGCTGGTGCCGGTGTGGGAGGCCGGGAAGGTGTGGCAGATCGTTACTGGTGGCTAAGAAACTATGATGAGCGTTATCGTCGTAGTAGTCATCGGTATCCATAACAAAAATGGAGAAGTATTATTCTTCCAGAGTAAGCAGAAAACCCGTTGAAGCTCTTGTACAACGGGTTTTTTCTTAAATAGCGATATATGAGTACAACTTATTTATTAGTGCTCAAACATCGCAGAAATTGACTCTTCATTACTGATACGCCGGATCGCTTCAGCTAGCATACCGGACAAAGTGAGAGTACGAACTTTATTGAGCGCTTTGATCTCAGCAGACAATGGGATGGTGTCACAGACAACCACTTCATCAATCACCGAGTTTTTAATGTTGTCCACCGCATTGCCGGAGAAAATCGGGTGAGTAGCATAGGCAAAGACACGTTTTGCTCCGCGTTCTTTTAATGCTTCAGCCGCTTTGCATAAGGTGCCGCCGGTATCGATCATGTCATCGACTAGCACGCAGTCGCGGCCAGAGACATCACCGATAATATGCATCACTTGAGAAACGTTAGCGCGTGGGCGGCGTTTATCGATGATTGCCATATCCGTATCATTCAGCAGCTTAGCAATAGCACGTGCGCGGACAACCCCGCCAATATCCGGGGAAACAACGATAGGGTTTTCTAACTCTTTCTGTAGCATATCTTCCAGCAGAATTGGGCTGCCAAATACGTTATCAACTGGAACATCAAAGAAACCTTGGATTTGCTCAGCATGCAGGTCAACAGTCAGTACGCGGTCTACACCGACACTGGACAGGAAGTCTGCAACAACTTTGGCGGTAATTGGCACACGGGCGGAACGGACTCGACGGTCCTGACGAGCATAACCGAAATAAGGGATTACTGCGGTAATACGTCCTGCGGAAGCACGACGCAGTGCATCAACCATAACGACTAATTCCATCAGGTTGTCGTTAGTCGGTGCACAAGTGGACTGGATGATGAAAATATCACCACCGCGCACATTTTCGTTAACTTGCACGCTGACTTCACCGTCGCTAAAACGGCCGACAGCAGCATCTCCAAGATTAGTGTACAGGCGGTTGGCAACACGTTGTGCTAGTTCCGGGATAGCGTTACCAGCAAAAAGCTTCATATCGGGCACGAGAAAGACCTCAGGCTTGCGTCCAGAGAGATATTGTTGACCAATGCTAAATAACATATTTATTCATTGGTTCAATAACACGGGTATCCCAGAGCGGAAACTGTGCAAAGGTGAATTGTTAACGCCACGCGCAACAAAACCCTGCAACCACTCAGGGGCTTGATTTAACACCTTACGGGCCGATGCTTCTGATTCAAACTCACCGAATACACATGCACCGGTTCCGGTCAGGCGTGACGGCGCGTATTCTAGCAGCCATGAAAGAAGCTGTTCAACCTTACGGAAACGTTTTCTTACAAGAGATTCACAATCATTTACGTACGGAGCCTTTAATAATGCGGTCAGAGGGCGAATTGGTGTATCACGTTTTAATTCTGGATCTGTGAAGACACGCAGAGTTGAGATTTCAATACCAGGATGCGCAACCAGATACCACTTTTCTTCCGGCTCTGCTATGTGCAGGATTTCACCAATACCTTCTGCGAATGCGGCATGCCCTTTGACAAAGATGGGCACATCCGCACCAAGGCTCACGCCGAGGGCTGCCAGTGTTTCGTCTGTGAAACCGGTTTGCCAGTGATAATTCAGGGCAATGAGTACGGTAGCCGCATTGGATGAACCTCCGCCTAACCCACCGCCCATTGGCAGACGTTTGTTGATCTGAATATCAGCACCTTTATGAGCAATACCTGTATGGTGTTTGTCGCTGTAGGATTGTAAAAGACGTGCTGCGCGAATAATCAGGTTGTTATCGTGTTCCACCCCCTCTACGGGTGTCAGTAAACGGATTTCATTATCCTGACGAGGGGTAACCGTAATTTCATCACCATAATTAAGAAATTGAAATAGCGTTTGCAACTGGTGGTAACCGTCAGCTCGACGACCGGTGATATAGAGAAATAGGTTAAGTTTTGCCGGTGAGGGCCAAGTTAATGTCATTATTTTGTGGTCCAGTTATCCATTTTCAGTTTAATGCGGCGATCACCCTGAATCAGTTCCAGACGGTTGGGAAGGGCGGGGGTTGTTGAGGTATCGTAGGATTGATAATTAACCTGCCATGTCGCGCCATGTTGCTGGTAATTGACGGTTTTCAATAGATGGTTAGCATCCAGTTTAAAGTTTTTGGCATCACCGGGTAAACCTGTTATCCAATGCCGCAAATTATCTAATGGAATATCCATATTGGTGAGCTGATAAATTATCTTTTCAGGATTATCACTGAAATATTTTTTACCTTGGCTATCGGTTAATTGCGTCATGTCTGGCTGAACGAGCAGCTCTAATTCAGTGCTGCCTAGCGGATTAGTCAGTAATAAACGGTAGCGTTCAGGATGATATTGTTGCCAGAAAAAGCGGGCATAAACTTTTTTCTCATTAGACAGATAGGCAAAAGATCCACGTGTTTGATATTGATTTAATTGCTGTAGCTGTTGGGTATGTGCTCGCCATTGGGGAGAATCCGCCGAACCTGTTCCGCCAGGTTGCGTTAATGTACAGGCGGTCAACAGTACACAAGAGAGCGGCAATAGGCGGAATAGTGATAATTTTTGTATTGGCTTCATCGGTAATCCCTGTTTAATAACGTGAAAACTTTTACATCACTTAATAATGAAGAATGAACTATTAATCCAGTTAAATTTCAAAAAAATGTTCTGAATAATGATATCAGACACTGCTGATTGTCTTTTATTGAGCTGAGGTATCAAGTAGAATGCACAGCTTATAAGAGTCCTTATTAAGGGTGATGATTTCATCAATATATACCCTATGGATTTCAAGATGCGTCGCGACGGCAAGGGAGTGAATCCCCGGGAGCATAGCGAACTATGTGACCGGGGTGAGCGAGTGCAGCCAACAAAGAGGCAACTTGAAAGATAACGGGTATAGAATGTTTTTTATGATGAACTGTCTCTCTGCTGATAACTCAATGAAGTTGATATGACTTTGTTAGCACTTGGTATTAACCATAAAACGGCTCCTGTATCCTTGCGTGAACGGGTGACTTTTTCTCCAGACACGATTGGTGAAGCGCTTGATAACCTCCTCCAGCATCCCCTGGTGAAAGGGGGGGTTGTGTTGTCAACGTGTAATCGTACAGAGCTTTATCTCAGCGTAGAACAGCAAGATAATCTGTATGAGCAGTTAATTGGCTGGTTGTGTGAATATCATCAACTCAATCCCAGAGATCTAAAATCCAGTATTTACTGGCATTGTGATAATGAAGCTGTTAGCCACTTGATGAGAGTGGCGAGTGGGCTGGACTCGTTGGTGCTTGGAGAACCTCAGATTCTTGGGCAAGTGAAGAAAGCATTTGCCGAGTCGCAGCACAGCCGCTCTTTATCGAGTGAACTGGAGCGACTATTTCAGAAATCATTTTCTGTCGCCAAGCGCATCAGAACGGAAACAGAGATTGGTTCGAATGCGGTTTCTGTTGCATTTGCCGCTTGTACTCTGGCGCGGCAGATTTTTGAATCACTTTCTGAACTGAATATTTTGCTGGTTGGTGCCGGAGAAACAATTGAGCTAGCGGCTCGTCATTTGAAAGAGCATCGTGTGCACCATATGATGATTGCTAACAGGACAAAAGAGAAAGCACAGATATTGGCTGATGAAGTTCAGGCGGAAGTGATCACCTTGCCTGAAATTGACATACGTTTAGCTGAAGCTGATATTGTTATTAGTTCGACTGCCAGCCCGTTGCCTATTATCGGTAAAGGGATGGTTGAACGTGCATTAAAGTTACGCCGTAACCAACCGATGTTGCTCATTGACATTGCGGTTCCTCGTGATATAGAGCCTGATGTGGAAAAACTCAATAACGTCTATCTCTACAGTGTTGACGATTTGCAGGCAATTATTCAGCAGAATCTTGCGCAGCGCAAAGCAGCGGCAGTGCAGGCTGAATGTATTGTTCAGCAGGAAAGCCGTTATTTTATGGACTGGTTGCGTTCGCAAGGCGCAGTGAATTCAATCCGTGAGTATCGTAATCAGGCAGAACAGGTGCGAGCTGAAATGGCTGCTAAGGCACTGACTGCTATCAATCAGGGAGCTGACGTAGAACAGGCAATCAATCAATTGACTCATCAATTGATGAACCGCCTGATACATGCTCCTACCAAATCACTCCAGCAAGCAGCCAGCAATGGTGACCTGGAGCGTCTTAATTTATTACGTGACAGCCTGGGGCTGGAACATAATTAACCATATCTCGGAATAGGGTCTGAAACCAAGAATGAAGCCTTCTATTGTTGCTAAATTGGAAGCATTGCAAGAACGTCACGAGGAAGTTTTGGCTCATCTCGGTGATGCCGATGTGATTGCTGATCAAGAACGTTTTCGTGCTTTGTCGCGGGAATATGCTCAACTGACTGATGTGACGAACTGTTTTAAGGCCTGGTGTGCTGTTCAGGATGATCTTAAAGCAGCTGAAATAATGCTTGATGACCCTGAAATGCGGGAAATGGCACAGGAAGAGATCAGGGACGCTAAGGTTCGCAATGAAGAATTAGAGCAGCAACTACAATTGTTGCTGTTGCCGAAAGATCCTGATGATGAGCGTAACTGTTTTCTTGAAGTGCGTGCAGGAACTGGTGGTGATGAAGCGGCTATTTTCGCCGGGGATCTGTTTCGTATGTACAGCCGTTATGCTGAATCCCGTCGTTGGAAAGTTGAGGTCATCAGTGCTAACGATGGTGAGCATGGTGGCTATAAGGAAATTATTGCTAAAGTTTCCGGTGAGCAGGTTTATGGTCATTTAAAATTTGAATCGGGTGGTCATCGTGTTCAACGTGTACCGGAAACTGAATCGCAAGGGCGTATTCACACTTCTGCTTGTACCGTTGCGGTTTTGCCCGAGATCCCGGAAGCCGAGTTGCCGGAAATCAGTCCAAGTGATCTGCGTATTGATACGTTCCGTTCATCGGGGGCGGGTGGACAGCATGTAAACACCACGGATTCAGCCATCCGTATCACTCATATTCCAACTGGCATTGTCGTTGAATGTCAGGATGAACGTTCACAGCATAAAAACAAAGCGAAAGCGATGTCTGTATTGGCGGCCCGTATTCGCGCTGCTGAGGTTCGTAAACGTCAGGAAGCGGAAGCTTCTGAGCGCCGTAACTTGCTGGGTTCCGGTGATCGTTCAGATCGCAATCGTACTTACAATTTCCCGCAAGGACGGGTGACGGATCACCGCATTAACCTCACTTTGTACCGCCTTGATGAAGTGATGGAAGGCAAATTGGATATGCTTGTTCAGCCGATCGTGAATGAGTATCAGGCTGATCTATTATCGGCTTTGTCAGAGCAGGATTGATGGATTATCTATCTTGGCTTAAACAAGCCACAAGACAGTTATCGGCAAGTGACACTCCTAAACGAGATGCGGAAATTTTGTTGGGGTTTGTCACTCACCATTCCCGAACTTATATATTGGCATTCGGTGAAACGCAGCTGGCTCCAGAGCAGTTCAGCCAGTTGGAGACTTTACTCGCTCGTCGGGTGAAAGGTGAACCCATTGCCTACATCACCGGTGAGCGTGAATTCTGGTCGTTGCCATTAAATGTCTCTCCCGCTACGTTAATCCCGCGTCCTGACACAGAATGTCTGGTAGAAAAGGCGCTTGAACGGCTATCGTTGACACCTTGCCACATTCTGGATTTGGGAACGGGAACCGGCGCAATTGCATTGGCAATCGCGAGTGAGCGCCCTGATTGCCGGGTTACCGGGGTTGATATCAATCCTGATGCGGTGATGCTGGCGCAGGGCAATGCTGAAAAACTCAAAATACAAAATGTGGATTTTTTGTTAAGTAATTGGTTTTCTTCGTTGAATAATCAACAGTTTGGTATGATTGTCAGTAATCCGCCTTACATAGATGAAACCGATCCACATCTATCTCAGGGCGATGTTCGGTTTGAGCCAGATAGTGCATTAATTGCGGCAAAACAGGGAATTGCTGATCTAAATACCATTATTGATCTATCTCGCCATTTTTTGTTACCTGGTGGGTGGTTGTTATTGGAACATGGTTGGAAACAGGGAAATGTTGTAAGAAGCCTGTTTTCTGAAAGTGGTTATCGGCAGGTGGCTACTTTTCAGGATTATGGCGGTAATGAGCGAATAACACTGGGTCAGTGGAAAAGTGATGAAAGCCATAGCTGATTATGAATTTAATAATACATCGTTAAGTAGCGGTATCCTGTTAATTTCCCGAACATTACGTTCTGATTTTCCTCAGCATTCAGTGGAAATGCAGCTTCAAGCATTGATTGATGAAGCCAGACGTGAAATATCTCTGCAGCTAAATATAGAAGAACGGTTGGAAAAATTACTGAGACTTTTTTATCAAAGCTGGAAATTCGGCGGTGCCCGCGGTGTTTATTGTCTGTCGGATACATTATGGCTAGATAAAGTACTGCAAACCCGCCAAGGTTCCTCTGTTGTTTTAGCAAGACCCGCCGTAAACCCTAGCCCAGTGCGGGCGGGGATATAAGGCGAAAAGCCCGAAGGGCTTTAGGGCTGGCTACTCCGGGGTATTCTGGCTGAGCACATACGCTTTGAGCGTTTCTAT
>NZ_CAWNXG010000063.1:0-18725 GCF_963878145.1 Photorhabdus sp. S10-54
ACCGCAGTCAGCTCGGTTTTTTATTGGAAATCGTCGCGGGCTTAATTGCTTATACATTCCAACCTAAAAAACCGAGCTTGAATTTACGGGATTGTGATATCGCTATTTTTAAACGAAGCTGAGGTTAATCAGTAATTAGCTGAGGATTGACTAAATCAGTGGTTGTTAATCTGAAGCAAATTTCGCTCTGCACAAGGGTGCTGATAGATTGTTTATAATCAACTGATCTGGTCGGAGATGTTACCGGAATCACTCTAAACCCAGCGTTTCTTGCTTGGATTATCGCATTTTCAATTGGATATGTGTCTGTTGAAGCAATAAATTGCTCTTCGATTAAAATCCCATCTAAAAATACTATAGGAATACCATCACACCCAGAAAGAATTTTTCTCTCAAACCCATTTAACATTTCATTATATGTTTTATCTGGGATATCTGTGTCAGGGTCTATGGGAACTGGCTCAATTTCTAATAGAGGAATAATCTTTGATTTCGTAAAAGTGTCGAGTTGATTTAATGCATTAAATTCAGCTCTTTTGGTCTTTAAGATAGGGATATATGAAATTGTTTCAAGCACTGTTTATCTCCTAATTTTGATAAGGTTAAAGAATAGACAGTCTATTACCTTTCGTTAGATAACACATAGAGAGCTGGATCGTATTTTCTTAATATAGATGAAGATATGAATTAATAATCGTGATGTTATTCATGTTTCCTCACTAACATAATTTTCTAACGATAAATTCTTATTTCTGTGTCCATTCCCTGAGTAGCTACAGGAATATCCCCATGCCATCACATCTCGTGGTGGCGTTTTGTATCTATCGCATACTAGTGATAATCCTAATGTATAATCCTCCCATGCAAGGAGGAAGTGATGTTAAAAATATTCAATTGCGTAAAACTTATCGGATTGCTGATTGTTTTTATTTTACCTTGTATTGGGTACTCGGAAACCCAATACGCAGATCCTATGACAACATGTCTAAATGATTATGTTCTTCCTAAATTATCAGCAGACATACTGCCTGAGAAGTTAGTGAATGATGCTTTTATTACGTGCAAATCTCAGGTTGATGAGTGGCTTAAGCCTTTTGAGGCTATTGATAAACGTGAAGAAAATTATAAATATATGCATGATTTTTATGTTCGAATGGTAAATATCAGACGGAAAGCCGAATTAAGCAATAACTGAGTGATGATTCTTTGTTATTGAATAAATATTGCATGTTGACCACCTTTCACGGTGGTTTTTTTATTTTAAGGTAAAGAGATGGCAAAAAATACTGACTGGGAGAGAATAGAGCGTGATTACCGTTTTGGCCTTCTCTCAATCAGGGAGATTGCCAAACAACACGGTATTAGTGATGCAGCGATTCGAAAAAGAGCGAAAACTGAGGGATGGGGTCGCACTATTGTTGAAAGTACGCAGTGCGAACCTGATGCGAACCAAGCGAAAAGTCAGACAATAGGCAGTGTTAGCAATATACATGAACTTGAGAAGTTCGCAGAAAGTTCGCAGGGAACCGCAGGGATTCTAAAACCGCAATACGAACAGTTTGCTCAGAATATAGCGGCGGGTATGCCGATGAAAGAGGCGGCAATATGCGCGGGTTACTCTCCGGCTCGCGCTGATTCTCAATCATCCATATTGATGCGCAGACCTGAAATAAAAGCCCGCATTCGAGAACTGAGAAACGAAGCGGCGTTACTTGTTTCATTCAATGCTGGACATTTAGCTGAATTGTCATTTCGCGCCGGGAAAGAAGCGTTAGCAGATAAGAAATTCGGACAAGTTGCGCCGAATATTAAGAACGCTGCGCAGCTTACCGGTATCGACATGAGCAGCAATAAGGCTGAGGTCAATGTCGATCTTGCTGGACTGAGTTACGGAAAAGTCTGCATTGTGACCCCTGCGAATTGCCCGGCTGATGTGTGGGCTTCTCACATGGAGAAGCTCCGCGAGGGAAAACAGATAGCCCGGTCATAATTGATGGTGTTCTGTACGCCTTTAGTAGTGACTGGGCGACAGAGGTTTTATATGACCGTGCATTAGGTTCTGTCCGTTGGCGTTGGACGTATGGCGGGCGGGGTGGCGGTAAATCGGTAGAGATTGCTCGTGCGCTGGTATTGTTGGGCGTAATAGAACCAATGACGATTCTCTGCGCGCGCGAATTCCAAAACTCTATTAACGATTCCGTCCTTGCGCTGCTTGAGGCACAAGTTATTGATCTTGGGCTGTCCCACTTCTACAAAGTCAAGAATAACGAGATAGAAGGTCGGAATGGCACTCGTTTCACGTTTAAAGGTCTTCGAAACAATATTCAAAGCATCAAGTCGATGCATGGCATTAAGATCTGTTGGGTAGAGGAAGCTCAAACGGTATCACAAGATAGTTGGGATATCCTCGGTCCGACAGTTCGCGCCAATAAATCCGAAGTCTGGGTTTCTTTTAATCCTCGCGAGGAGGAAGACCCGACATACAAACTGATGATCCGGCATCAGGAAGATCCGCCCGATGGTGGTGTGATTATTCGAAAAGTTAACTATTGCGATAACGCTTTTTTCCCTGACGTACTCCGACAAGAGATGGAATATTGCAAACGCATCGACTATGAAGCGTATGAGCATATTTGGCTTGGATTGCCAAAAGCACTCAGTGAAGCGGTTATTTTCTCTGGCAAGTACCGGGTTGAAGCATTTTCTGATGAGCTATGGCTAGAAGCTGATCGACTTTTCTATGGGGCTGACTTTGGTTTCGCGAATGACCCGTCAACATTAATTCGCTGCTTCATTATCGGTACCAAACTATATATTGAATATGAAGCCTATGGCGTCGGAGTTGAATTGGACGAGATGCCCCAGTTCTATGACTCAATTCCAGAGGCTAGAAAGTGGCCTATTCATGGTGATTGCAGCCGACCTGAAACAATCAGTTACTTGTCGCGTCAGGGGTTCATCATTGACGGCGCTACAAAATGGCCCGGAAGTGTCGAAGACGGGATCACTTACCTTAAAGGCTTTGAAGAAATCATTATTCATGAACGCTGTAAGCACATGATTGATGAGGCAAGACTCTATTCATACAAGACCGATCGTCTGACCGGTGAAGTCCTGCCGGTGGTGCTCGACAAACATAACCATTGTTGGGATGCGGTACGTTATTCGCTGGATGGTTATATCACAGGTAAAAACAACCCACTTCGTATATCTAAAAATCTGTTGGGGCGAATTTAATGTTTTTCAGATTCAGACATAAAAAGAAAGCGGAGGCTTTGCCAGTTGAACAGGCTATTGATCAATCAGCGCCTCAGCCGATGAATATACATCCGGATACTGTCGGATCGATAACAGAGCGAAAAATAGCTCGGCCTATTGAACCGTACAGGCCCCCTCCTGGTGTTGTTCCCACTGAACAGTTGTCCGCATTAATGGCAATGGATTCTACGCCTTATGAATATGTGACGGGGACAGGTGGTATATCGGGAGATGTGGGTTTTCCCGGTTATCCTTATCTGGCCCAACTGTCACAATTACCCGAATATCGGAAAATGGTAGGCACCATTGCAGGAGAAATGACTCGTAAGTGGATAAAGCTAACATCAGTGGGGGATGATGACAAATCCGATAAAATCAAAGTGCTTAATGAGGCTATTGAAAAATTCCACGTTCGTGAACGGTTAAAAAAGGCCATTGAGCATGATGGCTTTTTTGGGCGCGGTCAGATTTATATTGACGTGCGAACATCAAAAGGTGTGCTTGCTGCAACCGATCCGGTTGAACTTGAGTCTAGATTATTTCTGTCACCTAAAAAAATCACAAAAGGAAGTCTTATTGGTTTTAACGTTATTGAACCAATATGGACATATCCGGGGATTTATAACGCTAACAACCCGTTGAGCAATGACTTCTATAAGCCGTCAAGTTGGTATGTGATGGCAAAGACTGTACATGACAGTCGTTTGATTACATTTATCACCCGGCCATTAACCGATATGCTTAAACCTGCGTATAATTTCGGCGGCTTATCACTGACTCAGATTGCAGAATCTTATGTACAAAACTGGTATAGGACACGTGATAGCGTATCTGATTTGATCCATTCATTCTCTGTGTCTGGATTTAAAACCAATCTTCAATCTACATTACAAGGACAGACGAATAGTCCCGATCAGTTAATTTATCGTGCAGAATTGTTTAATAAGATGCGTGATAACCGAGGAGTAATGATGCTGGATAATGAAGAGGAGTTTTTCCAGTTCAATACACCGCTGAGCGGCCTTGATTCACTGCAAGCCCAGTCTCAGGAACATATGAGTTCAGTCAGTAGCATACCGTTAGTTATTTTTACCGGTATCACACCGAGTGGGCTAAATGCGTCATCTGATGGGGAAATCCGTGTTTTCTATGACTTTATTGCTACCTTGCAAATGTTGGTGAAAGATGGGCTGGCACGAATGATTGATATTATTCAATTATCCGAATTTGGCGAAATTGATCCTGATATTAGCTTTACATTCGAACCGCTATATCAAATGACTGATGAACAAAAAGCCAACATACGTAAGACCGATGCAGATACTGATTCAGTATTAATTGCTGCAAATGTGATTAGTACAGATGAAGCCCGCGAACGTCTAGCCAATGATGAAAACAGCCCGTATCACTCCCTTGAGATTAATGATATCGAAAACGACAGCGAGGATGTTAAGGACTCATTTAATGATGATGACGATATCAGTAATACAGAACATAAATCAGATCATGATAGTCAAGGAATGGCAAAAGAATCCCTGAACGGTGCTCAGGTATCCAGTATCGTGGATGTAGTTACAAAATATGCGGAGGGATTACTCTCACTTGAAAGCGCCATAGCGATAGTGACTACAGCGTTTCCAATTGATGAAGATGATGCCAAAAAACTATTCACTGGAATAACGGCAGGCTCAATACATGAGGAAACCAACGAGAAACCAAGTGCTCCGGCAAATTAAACCTAATGCGGGCGTTCGGGTATGGTACAGCAGGCAGCTATATAAGCTGGTGGATGAGATGAATAACTCAGTGATTTACTGGGTATCCGCCAACTATAAGAACAGCGGTGCAGCAATGGCAATGGATGCTAGCCCGGCGATGTTGATGCGTTCAGCAATGCGAAAATTAACCCGGCGTTGGTTGAAGCAGTTTGATGCTTTAGCTGACAAACTGGCGAAAAAATTCGCGGCTTTATCAATGGATAACATGGATGCCTCGTTAATCCATGCGTTAGATGCTGCACATATTTCGATACCCTTCACGATGACGACAGAAATGAATAACGCGCTACAGGCGGTCATTGGTGAGAATGTTGGGTTGATTAAAAGTATTCCACGGCAATATTTGTCGCAAGTTGAAACGCTAGTAATGCAATCCGTAGCAAGAGGGCGTGATCTTGGAACGCTGACAAAAGCCTTGCAAGAGCGTTACGGCATGACTAAGCGCCGCGCAGCACTGATTGCTCGTGACCAGAACAATAAAGCAACTTCTGTTATGCAATCTGCCCGGCAGCGTTCAATCGGTTTTAAAACGGGTATCTGGCGGCACAGTCGTGCAGCAAAAAAATTTCGTCAATCACACTTGAAAGCGGATGGTGAAGAGTTCGATTTATCAAAAGGGCTTTATATTGACGGCAAATGGATCATGCCTGGTGAAGAAATCAATTGCGGGTGTGGTTGGCAGGTCGTCATTCCTAAACTAAGCAACTAATTAATCCGAGAAATATTATGAATCACGGTCTGGCGTTAGATCGGGCTTCTGTACGCTCATACGACAGAGACGGGCGTTTGCATGTTGTTGAAAGTCCTATCTCTAAGGCGACGGTATCATCGTATTACGGAAGAGAAATCCCGAACTGGCAAAGATTAGGACTCGATCCTAATCGTATGTACAAACTGTTGCGTGACCCTGATGAAATAAAAAAAGGGGCTGCAACCTTCAATAACCTGCCGTTATTGAAAAAACACATTCCCGTCACGGCGGCCAAACCTTCAACAGAATTGATTGTCGGTACAACGGGATCAAATTCCATGTTCGATGGTACATACCTGAAAAACAGCTTGGCAATTTGGGATGCTGAATCTATAGCGGGTATTGAATCGGATGAACAAAAAGAATTGTCAGCGGCGTATCACTACGTAGCTGATATGACCCCCGGCACGTATGACGGAATTCATCATGATGGTGTTATGCGCGATATCGTCGGGAACCATGTCGCTCTTGTTGAAGAAGGGCGAGCCGGTGCAGATGTTGTTGTCTGCGATTCCCTCCCTCTGGAGTTAAAACACATGAAGTTAAATAAAAAAATGGTGGCTGTCGCTGTACGTGCAGCGCTGGGGGCATACTTGCAGCCGAAATTAGCACAAGATGCCGCACCGAAAGAAATTGCCTCATTACTGAAAGTGGGTGATAGCGCGAAAAGTATAGCGGAAGCGGCGAAAAATAAATTCGGTACCCTTCTGGCTCAGGATATGGAAATCGACTCAGCGGAGCTTGCCTCAATCATTGAAGCTGTTGCTGATGATGCGGAGACACAGGAGCCAGCAGAGCTACCCGCGCAGGATGATGATATCTGTGCGCAAGTACTCGAACTGCTTGCGGGTAAATTGCCGGAGGAAGACCTGGAAAAAATCCGGGCGTTAATTTCAGGCACGCCTGCGCAGGACGATGATCCCGATAATAAACCAGAACCAAAGGAAGAGGATAGCGTCAGCAAGCACGCAATGGACGCTGCTATTCGTGCAGCGACTCGAAAGGCAGAAAAAGATACAGTGAATCGCATTAATGCTATTCGTATTGCTGAAACTGAGGTTAAACCCCTCATCGGTGATGTAGTAGCAATGGATTCTGCTGACGAAATTTACAAGGTTGCACTTGATGAGATGGGGGTTGATACAACCGGCGTTCATCCGTCAGCTTATCGTTCTTTAGTGAAAATGCAGATCAGTATAGCCGAGTCAGCAAAACCTAAAGCCCGCTTGGCAATGGATTCTGCGGCTATAGATTCTTTTGAAAAACGTTTTCCCACCGCATCTAAATTAGTGAGGGTTTAACTATGGGTTTTCCGAACAAAATTAATCACTATCCAGCCCCCGGTATTGAGGGAGCATTTGCCAGTACTAACCCTAACGCCATTTTGCTTGCAGGGGAAGGCGCATTGATTGCGGGTAAGGAAGGTGTGACTGTTGGGCGCTTTGCGTGGGTGATTGATGGTGTCGTCTCGAACAAGGGAGCGGGTGCTCCGTCTGGTTTTGTGGGGCGTGACGGACAAGCATCTATCACTCTTTGGCTGGGTGAAGCATCTATGCTGATCCAACCCGGACGTGAAGTCACTTTATTTACTGCGGGTGATTTTACGGTACGAACAAGTATGCCCGCAAAAGTTGGGGATAAGATTTACGCATCCTTAAAAACGGGTGAGGTACAGACCGCCGCAGCGGGAAAAACTATCACTGATTTTATCGAAACCAAATTCGTTGCCGGTACCGCTGCTGGTGCGGGTGAATTAGTCAAAATGGGGGCCTGGAGCTAATGAAACGACACGCAGATTTTCAATATATTGAAGGGGAATACGGCATTGTAGTACCACAGGCCGTCGATTACTTAAATCCCCAATATGCTAATAACTATACAGTAGCTATGGATGCACAGCCTGCTATGGTGACCGTGAGTAACGCCGGGGTTCCTGCGTATTTGACTAACTATCTCGATCCTGAGTTGGTTCGTGTGTTGGTCACGCCGATGAGAGCGGCTGAAATTATCGGTGAAAATAAAAAAGGTGACTGGACAACGCTGACAACCCAGTTCCCAGTTGAAGAATCAACAGGTGAAGTGAGCTCATACGGTGATCACAGCAATAATGGCATGTCAGACGCTAACGTGAACTGGGTGGAACGCCAGAGCTATCATTTCCAAACATTTACTGTCTGGGGGGAGCGTGAGCTGGATATGTACGGTACGGCCCGTATCAATCGAGCGGCGCAACTTAATACCGCAAGCGCATTAACCCTAAACAAGTTTATGAATAAGTCTTATTTCTATGGTATTGCGGGACTTAAAAACTATGGACTGTTGAATGATCCTGGGTTAAGTGCGCCGGTAATACCGGCGGCAAACGGAAAATCCAATGGTACAACGTGGGAAACCAAAGACGGGCAGGCAATTTATGACGATATTTCCCAACGTCTATTCAAACAGCTTACAAAACAGACAGAAGGGCTGGTGGAGCGAACAGATCCATTGAAACTTTGTATGTCGCCAACAGCGGAAGTCAATCTGACAAAAACCAACCAATACAACGTTAATGTTACCGATCAGTTGAAAAAGAATTTTCCGAATCTGACGATTGAAACGGCGGTTGAATACAGTACAGAAGCAGGGGAGCTGGTTCAATTGATTGCCGATACGCTTGATGGTGAAAAAACGGCTTATGCCTCATTTACTGAAAAAATGCGGGCACACGCGGTTGTTGTGAGTTCATCCAGTTTTAAACAAAAGAAATCAGCCGGTACGTGGGGGGCGATTATTCGTTATCCACACGCTATTGCACAAATGTTGGGGGTTTAAATGGCGACAGTCATTGTGGGGTGTAAATTGCCCCACGGGTTAACGATTGAAATTGATGAGAATCGCGTGACGCTAAACGGGATAAATTCATCAACAATTATTGGTGGTTATGGATTGACATATGATGTTGATAAAGCATTTTTTGACAAATATCTGGAACTCCATGCCGATACGAAATTAGTCAAAAATGGGCTTATTTTTGCTCAGGAAAAGCTCAAAGAGGCCCGGACGGAAGCTGAGGAAAAAGCCGAGTTAAAGAACGGGTTGGAGCCTATCGACCCCAAAAAACCGGGTAAGAATATCGAGCAGCGAAAAGAAGAGGATTAAGCTAATGGGCTTTGTTGTTGTTTTTGATGTCGTGAAGTTTCGCATTCGTTACCCAGAGTTTTCTTCTGTCAGTGATGTTCTGCTGGATACCTATTTTACTGAAGCAACACTCTATCTTAACAATACGGCCCAAAGCCCAGTTAGTGATCTTGAGCAACGAGCAATGTTACTGAATATGCTTGTTGCTCATATTGCTGAACTTAATCGTTTATCTGCTAGCGGAACAGCGGCCAATCCGCTCGTGGGGCGGGTTAGCAGCGCAAGCGAGGGATCTGTTTCCGTTTCGGCTGATATGGGTGCTGTGAGTGAACGTGCTGCTTGGTTCTTGCAGACAAAATATGGGGCTATGTACTGGCAGGCAACAGCGCAATATAGAACTATGCGTTACATCCCCGGTAGCTCTCCCTCTCACTATCCGTCATATTACTATCCACGGACTCAATGGAGGCGCTAATGTCGAGCAGTATCAAGGGGGGTGATGCAGCAAAACGCTACTTAAAGCAATTAGCTAAAAGAGTGGGTGAAGGCAAAAAATTGCGGGCTGGTTTTTTCAAAAATGTGACTTATCCCGATGGCACTTCGGTTGCAATGGTGGCAATCAGTAATGAGATTGGTGATCCGAGTCGCAACAGGCGGCCCCGCCTGTTTTTTCGTAACACTATCAACGAACATGCTAATGAATGGGGTGATACTGTCGCACAGTGTCTGAGGGATAATGATATGAGCGGAGATGTGGCATTACGAATGACCGGGGAAGTTATTAAGGGGCAAATTCAGCAATCCATTCGTTCTTTCACTTCACCGGCTAATGAAAAATCAACTATAGCTAAAAAGGGATTTGATGCGCCGTTACGTCACACAAAACATATGCTAAATAGTGTTGATTATGTGGTTGATGAGGGGAACGAATGAACCTGCACCATATTGTATCTGGTGCTGTTGGGGTTGTTAATCCTCACTCGCCTGGAGAGATATGGGTAAGTGTGGGATATGATATAGCACCCAGTGGCAAGCAAATCCCGAAATACATTACAACACCCGTTACCGCACAAATCCAGCCACTTACTTTTACTGATCTGCAACATACAAACGGTTTGAATATTCAGGGCATACTCAAAGCGGCTTATGTGAATGGCAATTTTAATGCTGTCAACCGCCCCAGGCAGCAAGGGGGTGATCTGCTGATTATTAATGGTGAAGTGTGGTTGATAGTGCAGATTTTGGAAGCGTGGCCGGATTGGTGCAAATTCGCTGTTACATTGCAGCGTGGGGAGTAATAGTGGCAACGATAAGTGTAACACAAGACGATATAACAACCGCATTACGCGGTTTTTTAATGGCCTTAATACCTAAGCGTAGCGTTATTTTGTCTCAAATAAATCGCTCACCGATGCCGGATAGTGATTTTATTGTTATGACACCATTGAACAGCACTGGTTTATCAACAAGTGTAGTGATCTATAACGCACCAGCAGCGGCAGGTATGGGGGAGAATCTAATCACTCGGACGACACGCTGGACATGTCAAATTGACTGTTACGGTCAGTTCGCTCATGAGGATGCTTACATTATTGCAACGACAGTGCGTACTGAACATGCAAGTGAGCTATTCAAGAGATCAGGTATCGATATGGTACCGCTTTATGCCAGCGATCCGATTCAGACGACGATGATTAATGGTGAACAGCAATATGAGTCGCGTTGGACATTTGAATTTACTGCTCAAATCAACCCCGTTGTGACAACAGAACAACTATTTTTCGACAGTATTACGCTGAACACTAAAACAGTGGAGTCTATTCATGGCAATTCCAATCAGTAAAGACGTGAGAATTAATCCGGGGGTGCTGTCGGCAGCGGGTAATGCTGTTGATCTCAATGGATTATTACTGACAGATAATATATATGCACCTGTTGGTGCGGTGTTGTCATTCTCGACTAAAGAAGATGTGGCGGCATATTTCGGTGGTGCATCCGAAGAATATAGCATGGCGGCTATTTATTTTTCAGGGTACAACAACTGTACAAAGACACCCGGCCAATTACTGTTTTCGCGATTTAATCGAGCGGCAGTATCGGCCTGGTTGCGCTCAGGTTCTTTTAATGGGGTAGCCATTACCGATCTGCAAAAAATGTCCGGTACGTTGAAACTCAATATCAATGGTGCAGCAATAAATGCCGCAATCAATCTTGATGGGGTTAAATCCTTTGCGGATGCAGCAAAGAGCATTGAAACAGCGATTGGTAAGGCAGTAACGGTTGTGTTCGATACCACCCGTAAAGCTTTCATCATCAATGTTTCTGGCAGCATTAAACCGGAAGATACAAATATCACTTATGGTACTGGTGATGGGGCCGAGGCTCTTAAGTTCACTGGCGCACTAGGGGCAACGGTTTCTCAGGGAGCTACAGTGTCGGCGGTTCCTGATCTATTTGCCGTGATTAAAACGCAGTCTCAGCAATGGGCCGGTTTTACGACAGTATTTGAATGTACAGATGAACAGCATCTTGCATTATCCGCATGGGCTAGTAGTCAGGCATATCGCTATTTCTATGTTGCCTGGACAACAAGCGGCACGGCAAAAGTGAAAGGCAGCCAGGAAACTATCGCCCATAAAATTATTGGTATTAATCGCTACGGGAGTGTCGTTCCTGTTTTCTGCTCTGATAATATGAAACCGGCAGCGGTATTAGGTTATGCGGCAGTGCTGGATTTTGAGCGAACGGAGGGGCGTGTTCCGTTTAAATTTAGAGAATTGAACGGCCTCAGTCCTGATGTGATCGATTCTGATGTTTATGATGCATTGATTGCTAATGGATATAACTTCTATGGCAATTATGCCGCCAATAACATCACCGAAAATTACTGGGCTGATGGCACAATAACCGGTAATTTTAAGTGGTTAGATTCCTTCTGTGGTCAAATCTGGCTGAATGCGAACTTGCAAGGCGCGGTTATTGCCTTGTTCAAATCCAACAAGACTATCCCTTATAACACGGCTGGCCGTGCGCTGGTGGAAGCCTCAATGAGTGATGTTATCCAGCGGTTTAAGTTGTGGGGCGGTATCCGATCAGGCGTAACATTATCGGCTGCCCAAAAGCTGGAAATTATTAACGCCGTGGGAACTGATGTTTCAACGTCAATAATCGCGAAGGGTTATTACTTGTATATCGGGGAAATGTCTGCCTCTATGCGTGCAAATCGCACCAGCCCAAGCTGTACACTGTGGTATTGCGACGGTGGCAGTATTCAGAAATTCGAAATGGCATCTACGGAGGTTCAATAATGTCAGACACAATCACTTCTGCTGATGCGGTAATTACCCTGACAGTTACTAATTTATATCCGTCTGGTGTGCAATTACAGGGATTTGCGGCAGATAACATTTTCGAAACTGAGGCGTTAGATTTGGCTGAAACTGTGCGTGGGGCGGACGGTAAACTGTCAGCGGGTTTTATCTACGGCAATATCAATCAGACGATCCATATTATGCCTGATTCGGAAAGTCGCACCATTTTTGATACCTGGGCGACGACATCACGTACTAGCGTCGCTGTGTTCAGATGTAATGCGACGGTTATTCTTCTGGCCATCGGGCGTAAATACACATTGGTGAACGGCGTTCTGAAGCAATGGAAAACCATGCCGGACGCAGGCAAGGTTTTACAAGCGGCACAGGCCGTCATTGAGTGGGAGTCAATAACAGGTGAGGCATATAGCTAATGGCACGTAAAGAAACCTTCATCACTATGAATGATGATAATCGCGACAAAGGAAAGCTTTTTTACATTCAGGAAATGCCTGCTTCGCAGGCTGAATGGTGGGCTATTCGTGCATTGGTGGCAATGGGGAGAGAGGGATTGGATATCCCCGATAATTTCCGGGATCTAGGCATGGCGGCATTAGCGGTGGTTGGACTGAAAGCAATTTCTCGCATTGCTCCTGATGAAGCCAGGCCATTACTTGATGAATTGATGGGTTGTGTACAGATGGTCCCGAATCCGGCAGATAAAAAAATCAAACGTGAACTGATCGACAGTGACATTGAAGAAATTGTTACCCGGCTGAAATTGCGCACAGAGGTGCTTAAATTACACGTGGATTTTTTCAAAACCGCCGACCAATCGTAATCCCACCACGCTATTCCAATATCTCAAAGCCATTCGGTATCGTCAGTTATACAAATGTCCCAGGCACAATAGCGACCGTTATCTCGTCAGGAAAAGCGACACTCCATGAGCTGGATACAGTTTATGGAGTGGAGGATCTTTGGCAGTTAATTGAGATTGTTCAGGTCGATAATCACAATGCTTACGTTTTACAGCAGGGTAAAAACTGATGGCAAACATTATAGATGAACTTGTTATAACGCTGGGACTGGACGCGGCTGAATTTAGTGCAGGTGAAGCTGCGGTGATTGCCGGGATCGGTGGTTTGGCTCAGGTGATGCAAAAACTGGTTGACTCGTTTAATGATGGCGAAAAGAAAACCAGTAAATCATTAGACAAAACCGGCAAGAAAACTGAAAAAGTGGCAAAAGAAATGGAGACGGCAGGAAAGAAAGCCGCCTCTTTCTTTTCCAGCATAAAGGGTCAAATCCTGGCTTTGGCGGGTGTTACGGTCTCACTCGGTGGACTGAAAAGTTTTGTGGCCAGCTTTACCGGCAATCTCAATCAGTTAAGTACTGCTGCTGATGCATTCGGCATGTCGGCTAAGGCGCTTGATGGCTGGACAAAAGCGGGTCAAGCATTCGGGGTGAGCGCAAATGAGATTGTCGGGGCATTTTCACGCATTAATGATGCCAAAGCCCGGTTAAAATCAGGTGTTGCGCTTGATCCGGCGCTTGAGACGCTGTTAAAAACGGCGTCACAAGCGGGTGTGGATATTGATATTGCCTCAGAAAGTACCGAATCCATCATGCGCAAGCTGACCGGTGTTTTTCCCAGGCTCAATAAAGATCAGCAGCAAGCCTATGGCGGTGAGCTTGGGTTCGGGTACGCCGCGTAACAATGGTTCTCATCCGGTCACGCACTCAAAGATGTGGATAAATTTACAGCCAATTCAGGTGTGGATGATAAATCTGTTGCCGCTGCGCGTCGTTTCCGTGAGCAGTGGACAGAGATAAGCCAGAGTTTTGAGAAAACAGGCTACATTCTGTTTAATGCCCTTTTGCCGTACATCAATCAATTCAATATCTGGCTAAAGGATTTAGCTGATTGGATGAATAAGCATCCGGAAGAGATTAAAAAAGCGGTCAGCGGTTTTCTCGATAAGATGAGCTTTATTATTTCAGTCGCTAATCAGGCTGCGGATGTGGTAGGTGGTTGGAGTAATGTCATCATTGGTCTGATTGGGTTGAAGTTTGCGGGATGGCTGTGGGGAATTTATCGCGCGGCTTCATCTATGCTGAAAATGGGGAAAGGTGGCGGCGGATTGCTAGGCAAAGGGGCTATAGGGAAAGCCGGAATATACGGCGCTATCGGGTATGCGTTATATGATCCTGTAGAGTCAGTCGCGACTTCGATTGTCGGAGAGGAGACCAAAAATACACTGGATTCGTATGGGGTTTATCTGGCAAGCGACTGGACGCCTTTTTTTAGTAAAAAAGAATATGAAGCTTATCAGGCAAAACTGGAGGGCAAAGCCTCTAAGCCAGATAAGACCGTAGTTAAAGAAGTCAAAGAGGAAGAAAAACGCAGCGAAAACGACCGTATTATTCGGGCAGAGGATGAACGACAGCAGCGGCTGGAATACAGTAATAATTGGTTAAAAACCGCGTTAGATAAGCTGACCGATTCAATTAATAAGTTAATTGATTTGTTGATCCCTCAAGCTGTGGTAGATGTATTGTCAAAGGATGACATTTCATCAAATACTACCGGCATGAAATTACTGGGTTGGCTATCACCGAAATTAGCGCAACTTGAGCAGCAGTTCGGGTTACCGGGGGGTTTATTACGTAGTGTTGCCATGACGGAATCGGGAGGTAATCAGTATGCTGTGTCCAAAGCAGGTGCCAGGGGCTTATTTCAATTTATGCCAGGTACAGCTAGAAATTTTGGGTTAAAGGATGATGACGTCTTTGATCCGGTGAAATCTTCGGAGGCTGCGGCAAAATATTTATCTCAGCTAATGAGAATGTTTGATGGCGATTTGAGTAAAGCGCTGGCGGCTTATAACTGGGGACAGGGAAATGTTCTTCGTAAAGGACTGAGTGCCGCACCAAAAGAAACCCGCGATTATATCCCAAAAGTCTTGGCGAATATGCCGCAACCTGGCGCTCATGTGGCGGCACAACGTTGTTCGAATACGGTAAATAACAACCGAACCTCCTCTGTTTCTGAGAGTTACCACATCGGAACTATTCAAGTTAGCTCTAACGCTAACAATGTAAAAGGCGTGGTTGACGATGCCCGACAGAAAATAGGTGGATCAACGCTAGCAACAAGTTATTCAACGGGGGTAACCGGATAATGGCATTTTCTCTCAATCAAACAACGGTACTTAGCGCGTTCCGTAGCGGCAATCTGCTGTCTGCTGTTAACAGTATGATATCCCCAGGGTATGGTATTTATTATGCATCCGGACAGAACGTTGGTGATAAGCCGTTTACGCCTACCTCATTCATTGCAGTAGAAGTCACACGAGAGGCATCTATCACCACTGCACCGATAGAGAAAGGTGGCTACACATCGTACAACAAAGTGCAGCGGCCCGGTGAAGTTCATGTGACATTTTCATTTGAAGGATGGACCGGCTTTTCTGGTTCTATGCCTAATCTGACAAATCTCACGTTAACGTCCCGTTCTGATGTCCTGGAGACACTGAATAAGATGGTATCCAGTGCCGAAATTTACGATATCGAAACACCCGATACCACTTACACAAGTTACGATTTGATTAAGTACGATTATCGGATAAAGCAGGATAACGGCGTCACATTGCTGATTGTGACCGCAGTTTTCCAAGCCGTACAAGACATTGCTGAAGTGACGATGAGCAGCAATGTTGCTAATAAGTCAAATACAACAAAGAATGAGACGGCTAAAGGTCCAAGCAAAAACACTGAACAAAAAACAGGTGCAACAAAACACGCTACATTATCCGATGTCAAAAAGGCCCTGACTGGATTAAAAAAATCGGTTTCTAGTGCTGCAACACAAGTTGCCGATAAAGTTTCATCCGGTTTCCAGCGTGCGACAGAAACGATTACCGGTCCGTTAAATGATTCTGTATTGAGTGCCACTAACCACCTCAATGATGCAGTAGAAGAATTATCGAGGAAATTGACGTGATTGAAATAGCGCTCAGGGCGGCCAAGGCTCAGGAGTTCACGGTGACATTGAATGAGCAGTCATGCATGATACGCCTCAATCAACGTAGCACGGGTTTATATATGGACTTAACTGTAAATGATAAACCTGTATTGCAGGGAGTTGTGTGTCTCAACTGCAATAAAATGGTTCGTTACAGTTATTTACGATTCCAGGGTGAGTTGTTTTTTGCTGATCTGGATGGTTCATCCGATCCCCTTTGGGAAGGGTTAGGGCAGCGCTACAAATTATATTACCTTTTCCCAAGAGAGGTGACTCCATGACGTACAAGCAACGCAATATCAAAGTTGAATTTCAGCTAGTTGACGGCAAGACATTTGATGATAGCGGTAACAATATACTGACTATCGAAAATGCACGCGCTTATGTCAACATAGCGGCGTGGGGCGGCATATCAGGGACACAAATAACATTACAAATCTGGGGGTTAACAACCAGTCAAATGGCAACGTTGAGCTATCGCGGGATCTGGATTGGTAGTGCAAAATTCAACTTAATGCGTGTATGGGCGGATGGTAATGCCATATTCGAGGGTTTTATCAGTGATGCTTATGCAGATTTTAATCAGTTACCTGATGCCCCCCTGACGATAACAGCCAGTGTGATGTTTGGCCTAAGAGCAAAGGAAGTTGAACCGTTCACTGCATCGGGAGATGTGGATATTGTCGATATTATTACTGCAATGGCTAAAAAAGCCGATCTAACGGTTGAAAATTATGGCGCCAAAGGTGTTATCTCAAATCCTAATTTTACTGGAAATGTTGTTAATCAAATCCAGCAAGCCGCAAATGCGTTAGATATAGATACTGACTTCGGGATTGATAAAGTGACTATTTGGCCGCATGGTCAACCGAAAGTTGAAAAATTGTTATTTACGTCTTCCAAATATGGGTTGATTGGCTATCCCATATTTACTGGCGTGGGAATAACAGCAACTACCCTTTTCAGTAATGAAATTATTTTAGGTCGTAAGATACAAATAGAAACCTCTTTACCGAACGCTAGCGGCACTTATCTGATAACAGGGGCGGAGCACTATCTCACATCCTGGCTTGATGGTGGTCAGTGGCACACATCATTTAACGGTACTCCCGTAAAAGAGGAGGGTGACAACAATGCCAAAATTGACAACAAAGCCAGCTGATTTTTGTAGTGAGGCGAATACCCTTGATTTTGTTATGAGGCAATTTCTCAGTCAGCATGTTTTTATCACTTTGGGTCTTATCATTAAATCGAATGGGAAAACCGTAGATGTCAAGCCGATGGTGCATAATATGACGGGAACCGGGAGAAAAATCGAGAATGGAATAATCTATAATGTTCCAATATTTCGCCTCCAGCGTGGTAACAGTGCTGTCATTATGAATCCAGTGATTGGTGATATTGGTCTAATTGCTATCTGTGATCGTGATATCAGTAGCGTCAGAGCAACAAAAGCACCGGCATTGCCAGGTTCAAAAAGAACACACAATTATTCAGACGCAATTTATCTGGGTGGAGTTTTAAACGCAGAACCACAACAATATGTTGAATTCGTAGATAATCAGATAAATATTGTCTCACCGAATAAAATTAACGTAGTCGCATCGACAACGGAAATTACTTCATCAAATTCAATCACAATAAACTCACCATCTATTATATTAAATGGTGCGGTTATTCAAGGTGGTGGCGGTAACGGTGGAAATGCAACATTCGGTGGAACCGTAACAGCGAAGGGTGAAATTACAGGAAATGGGATTAAACTTTCATCGCACGTTCATGGTGGTGTAGAATCTGGAGGTTCAAAAACCAACAAGCCGGAATAAAAATATGTGTAGAAATCTAACATTAAATATTATTGTTGCGGGGGCTTTGTTTGCCAGCGTGTTTAGCGCCGGGGCAGAAAACAGTGACATTTCTCGGCAGGAAAAGATTTCCGCTATGTGTATGTCCCAGTCTATATTCCAGCAGTATGCCGCGAGTGCAGGACTGAACTATATAGATCCTTCTACTCCCGCAGAAGAGGTCCTGTTACGAACAGGAAGTTACTCGACTGAAAGCCCGGTATATAAAGCTCAAAAGGAAAATGCTGTAAATCAAGGAATAAAATTGATGCTAAACGAGAAACAAGTAATGAATGTTATCCGGTATTACTATGAGAACCGTGATGAAGCAATGTTGTCTCAGGGAGAAGAGGCTTCATCCGTTTTTCAGCAGCTATGTGTCGTTAATCCAAAGCGTTATCTTCCTAGCTACAACACGTTAAAAGCGGCGGGAAAAATATAGAATCTGTTGATTTTTAAACCCCAAGCTAGGGATGGTAAACATGAAACATTTTGATACATCACAGAACAAATCATAACCACCCGCATAGCGGGTGGTTTGCTCTAGCCCTATAAGGGCATGTTACCGACTGCGCCTAAATGACGCGGCTTTCTCTTCGTTCAAGCTAAGTGTCTTTGCTGCTTTGGCTTACCCCT
>NZ_CAWNXG010000064.1:0-18366 GCF_963878145.1 Photorhabdus sp. S10-54
GTTTCTTTCACAACGGATAAATGTTCAATCAGGGTCATATGCAAACGATTAGAAGAGAAATAAGGTTCATTAGATCATGCCATTACTTCTCATTCAAGAGGTGTTAAAAAAGTATGCTCGCGCCCTGGATAATTAAGTAAAGAGAAAAACTAACATTGGGGAGCCAAAATCAATTTTTCTTTCCGCCATAAACGGAAAAGAGATATTTTCCTACGCTGTAGCGTGAAGCGGCGAACAAGATAATTTGCTGTTAATTCCAGTGCCAGACACATCACGAAATAAATTAATGCGACAAATAAAAAGACTTCTGTCGGGTAAACCATGCTGCGGTTATTAACCTGAGTCGCCAGAAATGATAGTTCCGCCACGCCAACGATATAAGCCAGAGAGGTATCTTTTATCAGCGCAATCCACTGATTAATAAAGGAGGGTACCATCATACGCAACGCTTGTGGCAAAACAATGTACCAAAGTACCTGCCAACGGTTAAAACCTAACGATAATCCTGCTTGCCACTGACCGGCACTAATCGCAATAATCCCCGCTTTTACCCCATGAGCCAAGTAAGCCGATGTAATCAGCGCCAGAGCACAAACCACCGTGGTAATTTCTGGAATTTCCACACCAAGCATCACAGGCAACAGGAAGTAAGTCCAGAAAATTAGCATAATGACGGGAATTGCCCGGAAAAAGCCCAATACCGCAGCTAACAAGTTAACCCAGAAGCCTTTCAGCATCGCCAAAGCAATACCTGCAACCGTACCCAATACAATAGAAATAGCCCCGGCCATCAAACTGATAACTATTGTCAACGCCGCCCCTTCAAGAGGACCATCAGGAAACGTACCTAACAGTAGATAGCGCCAGTTTTCTGCAATGACTGAAAAATCCATTTTAATGTCCTCTCGTTATAGCTTGTTGTTGACGCCATTGCCCCCAACCTTCCATGACGGCAATGGTGGCGATATACAGCACCGTTGCAACACCGAATGCTTCAAACGTTTTCAATGTTTCGGTTTCTACTTGACGCGAAGCATATGACAGCTCAGCCACGCCAATTGCCATTGTCAGTGACGAGTTTTTCACAATATTCATATATTGCCCTAGCAATGGCGCCGTTGCGATCTTCAACGCTTGTGGCAACACCACATAACGCATTGCTTGCCAGCCAGTGAGTCCTAGTGCATGAGCGGCATATTTTTGCCCACGCCCTATACCGCGGATACCAGCACGTAGCTCTTCCGCTACGAATGGCGCTGAATAGAGGGTTAAACCAATAAATCCAGCCAGGAATTCGAATGAAGGCCAGACCAATGGTAGACCTAACAGGTTGATTTCATGAGGCGTGTTCAGCCAAAGCATCACCTCTTGCGGCAATATTTGCCCTGAGGCGAAATACCAGAAAAACAGTTGCACCAGCAAAGGCGTATTGCGAAATAGCGTGGTGTAAGCAGTTACCGGCCAACGGAGAATTTTCAATTGGCTGTCACGAGCAGCAGCCAATACAAATCCTAGCAAGGTGGAAGCTACAACGGTACAAGCGGATATCCACAGCGTAATCAGGAAACCTTGCCAAAGCCACCCCAAATATTGGGGAGCAAGCAACTGTTCTGTAACAAATAACTCAAACATATCTTACAATTACCAGGTATTACCAATGACAAAGCCCCGCAACAACAAACGAGGCTAGTTACCAAGGGCTTATCACTTATATTAGGACTCTGTTTGCTGCTCCAAAGGCGCAAATTTAAAGTCACCTCGCGGTTGGGCGGACTTGGTTTCCGGGCCAAACCAACGGTTATAAATTTCCGCCGCTTCACCCTCTTTTTCCAGTTTTAGCAAAGTCTGGTCCACCGCCTCAACCAAGCGCTCCTGCCCTTTCGCCGCTGCCACTGCCTGATATTCACGGGTGATGCTAAAAGGAGAGATCTCAAATTCAGCTTTTTGGGCTTCCGGTACATTAGCCAGCAGACCAACTAACTTGGCATCATCCTGCGTGATGGCTTGTACATTGCCGTTACGTAACGCAGCAAAGGCCAGAGGCGTATCGTCATAAGAGATTACCTTGGCTGTCGGATAATGTTCGCGCAATGTAATTTCCTGTACTGTTCCTTTATCAGCACCAATACGTAAGTTTTTAATGTCTTCGGGAGATTTTAAAACACCTTTACGGGCAATAAATTTTTGCCCAGTGGCAAAGTAAGGAATTGAAAAATTAACCTGTTTAGCACGCTCATTAGTGACGGTAAAGTTGGCGGCAATCAAGTCAACTTTCTTTGATGCCAACAAAGGTAAACGGTTTGCCGGGTTAGTCGGACGAAGCTCCAATTTAACACCCAAGTCATTTGCAATCGCATTTGCGATATCTACATCATAACCTGCCAGTTTTTTAGTTTGCGGGTCAATAAAACCAAATGGTGGATTACTGTCGAAAACAGCGATCCGCACTGTGCCGGCTTTTTTAATATCATCCAGCTTATCCGCCTTCGCAGCACCAGTAACCAGTGTTAACCCGGCCAATAACGCCGTAATAAGAACGCGAGATTTCATTAAACACTCCTGACAGTAATTAATTCTTTATTAATCATCACAAGCTATCAATTTCACTATAGTGCATGAAATAATATAAAACACTATACTTATAACTATTAACAATCATAAGATAAAAAATGCCGGTAAAAATACCAGCATTCAGATTATTGACCAAGTGGTTAGCGAGCTATTCGTTATCTTTCGTCAACAGTTTTTCCAATTCATCACCACCTACATGCCGGAAATCCTGCCCTTTAACATAGTAGAAAATGAATTCACAGATGTTTTGACAACGATCACCTATTCGTTCAATAGAGCGTGCACAAAGCAGGACGGTCAGTACACTTGGGATGGTTCGAGGATCTTCCATCATATAAGTCATAAGCTGGCGGACAATGCCTTCATACTCTTTATCCACCTTTTTATCTTCGTGATAGATACGAATCGCTTCTTCCAGATCCATGCGGGCAAAGGCATCTAACACATCATGCAGCATCTGGATGGTATGACGGCCAAGGGATTCCAAACTAACCAACAGTGGTTGATGCTGATGTGAGAATTTCTCAAGTGCCGTCTGGCAAATTTTATTTGCCACATCACCAATTCTTTCTAGTTCAGCGATTGTTTTTGAAATTGACATAATCAGCCGCAGATCACTGGCCGTTGGCTGACGCTTAGCTATGATGCGAACACACGCTTCATCAATAGCCACTTCCATCATATTGACCTTATGGTCATCCTCAATCACTTCACGCGCCAATGCGGCATCCTGATTATGCATCGCGGTAATGGCTTTGGAGAGTTGCTCCTCCACCAGCCCACCCATTGCCATCAATTCAGTACGGACATGTGCCAGTTCAGCGTTAAACTGACCAGAAATATGTTTGTTGAGATTCAGATTGTCCATGTTACGCCCCGTAATTAACCATAACGACCAGTAATATAATCTTCAGTTTGTTTCATTTTTGGTGTGGTAAACAATGTGTCTGTATCACTGAATTCAATTAATTCACCAAGGTACATAAACGCCGTGTGGTCTGAACAACGCGCGGCCTGTTGCATATTATGAGTCACAATCACCACGGTATATTCAGATTTCAATTCGCTGATCAACTCTTCAATTCGACCGGTAGAAATCGGGTCGAGGGCTGAACAAGGTTCATCCAACAGCAAAACTTCTGGCCGGATCGCAATGCCACGCGCAATACACAAACGTTGCTGTTGCCCGCCAGATAGACTGTATCCGCTCTGATACAGCTTATCCCGAGTTTCATTCCATAAAGCTGCTTTTGTCAAAGCCCACTGAACACGTTCATCCATTTCTGCTCTGGAGAGTTTTTCAAACAGACGGACACCAAACGCGATATTGTCGTAAATGGACATCGGAAATGGCGTTGGTTTTTGGAATACCATGCCAACTTTTGCCCGTAGCAGCGCCACATCCTGTTTATCAGTCAGGATATTATTGCCATCCAACAAAATTTCACCTTCTGTCTGCTGCTCACCATACAGTTCATACATTTTGTTGAAAGTTCGTAGTAACGTAGACTTACCGCAACCCGACGGACCGATAAAAGCGGTGACTTTGTTCTTTGCAATATTCAACGTTATGTTTTTCAGCGCATGAAATTTGCCATAGTAAAAGTTCAGATTGTGGACCTGAATTTTGCTGCTAGCGATATCATTAACTATGCTCATTTACTTCTCTCTGTTGAAAATATCAGTCAGTGCTTTTTCTTGACAAATAGCACACGCGCCACAATGTTAATCAGCAATACACACAGGGTTATCAATAATACGCCTGCCCACGCCAGTTGCTGCCATTCGGAGAATGGACTCATGGCAAATTTAAAAATGGTAACCGGTAAGTTAGCAATTGGCTGGCTCAGATCGGTACTCCAGAACTGATTGGAAAGCGAAGTGAACAGTAATGGTGCCGTCTCTCCAGCAATTCGAGCAATGGCCAGCAACACACCGGTGATAATGCCGGATACCGATGCTTTCAGCGTAATGGCTGAAATCATCTTCCACTTCGGTGTGCCTAAGGCATAGGCGGCTTCGCGCAGGCTATCAGGAACCAGTTTTAACATGTTTTCCGTGGTTCTGATCACAATCGGCACCTGTAGCAACGCCAAAGCAATCACCCCCGCCCAACCGGAAAAGTGCTGTATTTTCGTCACAACGACCATGTAAACAAATAAACCGACAACAATAGAAGGGGCTGACAGCAAAATATCATTTATAAAGCGGATCACCTCTGCCAGCCATGAACGGCGGCCATATTCCGCCAAATAGATACCTGCCATGATCCCCAGAGGCGTACCGATAACCGTCGCCCACAGAATCAGTAATCCACTGCCAACAATGGCATTTGCCAAACCACCACCTTCCGTATTCGGTGGTGGCGTCATTTCGGTGAACAACGCCAATGACATGCCGTCGAAACCTTTGGTGACGGTGGAGAACAGAATCCATACCAGCCAAAACAAACCAAACAGCATGGTCGCCATTGATAACAGCAGAGCGAAGCGATTTTTTTGACGGCGCCATGCCTGTTTACGGCTACGTACATTGGCATCAATAGGCTTTTGTCTGTCTACGGTTGCCATATCAGCGCCCCTCATTCTTCGCCAAACGCATAATCATCAATTTCGATAGCGCCAGCACAATAAAGGTGATCACAAATAGAATCAGACCAAGCTCCATCAATGATGCGGTATGCAAACCAGACTCTGCTTCCGCGAATTCATTCGCCAGCGCAGAAGTGATGCTGTTGCCGGGCATAAACAGTGAAAAACTGTCGAGTTGGTAGGTGTTACCGATGATAAAAGTCACCGCCATCGTTTCCCCCAACGCACGACCAAGGCCCAACATGACACCACCAATCACGCCATTTCGGGTGTAAGGCAACACGATGTGCCAGATAACTTCCCAAGTAGTACAGCCGATACCATAGGCGGATTCTTTCATCATCACCGGCGTCTGTTCAAAGACGTCACGCATAACCGAAGCAATATAAGGGATAATCATGATAGCGAGAATGACACCCGCCGCCAGAATACCAATGCCAAAGGCAGGGCCGGAGAACAATTCGCCCACAATTGGCATGCTGGCGAGGAGATTACCGACGGGCTGCTGGAAATAGGTGGCAAACAACGGCGCAAAAACAAACAACCCCCACATGCCATACACAATACTTGGGATGGCAGCCAGTAACTCAATGGCAATACCAAGCGGACGTTTCAGCCAGTTAGGCGCCAGTTCCGTTAGGAACAGGGCAATCCCAAAACTGACAGGCACTGCGATAATCAACGCAATCAGCGAAGTAACCAATGTACCGTAAATCGGTATCAAGGCGCCAAATCGCTCTGCCGGAACATCCCATGTTTTCTGCCAGAGGAAAGAGATGCCAAACTGTTGAATACTAGGCCAGGAGGCAATAATCAGCGAGATAATGATGCCTCCTAACAAAAATAAAGTTATCAGCGCAGCTAGCCTAACCAGTGCGCTGAAAATAATATCGCCATTTTTACTGGGTGCTTTCATTGCCGTTTTTTGTTCGGCCATAGAGCTTATTCTCATTCGTGGTTAACTCCCCCTTAAACGGGGGAGAAATTAAAACGACAAATTTAATCGATATTTAAAGCAATCGATATTTAAAACAATCACTATCAACACGACTTAATACAGGGCCTTACCATTGCTATCTTTTATCTGGGTTTTCCAAGCCGCACGAACTTGCTCAATCACCTCTTTAGGCAGAGTTGCATAATCCAGATCGTTTGCCTGCTTACTCCCTTTCTCATAAGCCCAGTCAAAGAATTTCAATACTTCTGCCCCCTTCACTGCATTTCTCTGCTGTTTATGAACCAGAACAAATGTGGTGGAAGTCATCGGCCACGCATTTTCACCTTGCTGGTTTGTCAAATCCTGAGCAAACGTTTTATGCCATTCCGCTTTCTTCGCTGCGGCACTGAAACTCTCTTCTGTCGGGCTAACAATGTTGCCATTAGCAGATACCAATTTGGTATAAGCCAGATGATTCTGTTTAGCGTAAGCATATTCAACATAACCAATGGAACCCGTCAGACGCTGAACAAATGCGGCAACCCCATCATTACCTTTACCGCCTAAACCAATGGGCCAGCTTACGGTAGAACCTACACCAACTTTTTCTTGCCACGCTTTATTCACTTTAGAGAGGTAGCTAGTAAACACAAAGGAGGTACCGGAACCGTCAGCACGACGTATCACAGCAATATCTTGCTCCGGCAGTTTGACTCCCGGATTCAATTGAGTAATTGCTGGATCATTCCACTTTTTCACTTTACCTAAATAAATATCGCCTAAAGTTTTACCATCCAATGTCAATTCACCAGATTTAATCCCCGGGATATTAACCGCCAGTACCACCCCACCGATGACGGTTGGAAACTGAAACAAACCATCAGCAACTAACCTTTCGTCGGATAAAGGGGCATCGGAAGCACCGAAATCAACGGTATTTGCCAGAATTTGTTTTACGCCACCGGAAGAACCGATGCCTTGATAATTGACTTTATTACCTGTCTCTTTTTGATAAGAATCCGCCCACTTGGCATACACCGGTGCGGGAAATGTCGCACCTGCCCCGGTTAAGCTAGTGGCAGCAAATACAGACAGAGTTATCAAAGAAAACGTCGCTGCCATTATGCCGGCTATGGTGGTACGCATCAGTTTCATAATCCCTCCTAATGGGATATTGAGAATCAACAAGGAAATATATTCGTCAAATCAAAAAAGGTGCAGGAGGGAAAATAGGTCAATTTAATTACAGCAAAATGTCTTAATTATGACATTTTTATGACAGCGTAATGGAAACTTAACCTGAGACTGACATAAAACTGTCATCTCCACACACCATTAAAATCAAATATTAGGAGATGATTATCAAGCCGTTAAAAATTATCTTCCACGACAGGAATACAGACACGGATAGATAATCCCCCTTTGAGGCTGGTGCCCATTTCAATTTTCCCGTCATGAGCATCAATAATTCGCTGAACAATCGCCAGACCTAACCCTGTTCCACTACTACTGCGTGCTCTTTCACCGCGAACGAATGGCTGAAATAACCGTGGCAAATCTTCCTGTTTGATGCCAGCGCCATTATCTTCTACCTGAAACCAAGCAAATTTATTTGTCTGACCACTACTCACTTTAATCCAGCCGTTACCATAGCGATTGGCATTAACCAACATATTAGCCAATGCCCGTTTAATAGAAATCGGATTGGCGTTAACAGTTATTGGGTTAAGAGACAGATGGTTTTCAATATCCTGCTCATAGCCATTTTCTGCGGAAATCACCTCTTTGAGAATAGAATTCAGCTCGCAGAATTCCATTGGCATTTCCTGCCCAGTACGGAGATAGTCAATGAATTGCTCAATAATGGCGTTACACTCTTCAATATCTTTATTGATAGATTCAGACAGATAAGCATCTTCCTTGCTCATCATTTCTGTTGCTAGTCGGATACGTGTCAGCGGCGTACGCAAATCATGGCTTACTCCGGCAATTAATATCGTACGGTCACTTTCCAATAACTTTATCCCGGAGGACATTTGGTTAAATGCGCGAATGGCTGCACGAACTTCCAGAGAACCCGCTTCCCGCACCGCTGGCATCATAATACCTTTACCTGTTTGCCTGGCGGCATATTCCATTTCCAGTAAAGGCCGGTTCTGAAAACGGATATAAAGCCAGATACAACCAAATATCAGTAATAGAATTGCCAGTGTATAGCGGAAAATAGGAGAGAATTGATTTTGTTCGATCTCAGTCAGAGGAACCCTGACCCAAATATCGGGGGCCAGATAAGAATTAAGCCAAAGTATAGGGCTATCTGTGTTTATCTCCAGACGAAGATCAGCCTTGCCGCCAAGGTACTCGCCCATCTTCTCACTCAGGAAATCATAACGTTTGGCCCAACGTAAACCTTGTATCTCCGCGTCAGATTCAGAATAGAGCGTAATACCCAACTCCTGATAAATCTCCCGGCGAACTACCGGCGATATCACCAGAAAAGAGCCATCCTCTAGCTTCAACTTTTCAGCCATTAGGGTACGAACTTCATACGCTAATACCTTATTGAACTGCTGCAAACTTGGCATAATAACGAAATTCACAACAACCAAGTAGCTGGTTACCAGACTGATGAACAGCATAGCCATAATCAAGAATAAAGTATGGGTAAACGTGCTGCGAGGGGAGAATCGCAATAATTTCATACACGAATTCCGTCTGGCACAAAGACATAGCCCAGACCCCAAATAGTCTGGATATAACGAGGATGTGTAGGATCTTCTTCAATCACACGGCGCAGACGTGAAACCAAGACATCAATCGATCGCTTCATCGTACTATATTCCCGGCCACGAGCTAAATTCATCAGTTTATTACGGGACAGTGGCACGCCAGGATAAGAAACCAGTACTTTCAATACGGCAAATTCTCCACTGGTTAATTGAATATGTTCATCTCCCTGAAACATTTCCCGCGTACTCAAATTGAGGCTAAACTTACCAAAATTAATAATCGCATCATCCTCAGCCGGTAGGCCCAATAACTTATTCGCCTGACGACGTAATACCGCCCGGATACGCGCTAATAGCTCACGGGGATTAAATGGCTTCGGAATATAATCATCAGCGCCAATTTCCAGCCCAACAATACGATCTACCTCTTCTCCTCTCGCCGTCACCATAATAATCGGCACCGGATTACTTTGGTTTCTCAACCTTTGGCAAACAGAAAGCCCATCCTCTCCTGGTAACATTAAATCCAATACGATTAAGCTAACAGATTCCCGTGTCAGTAAGCGGTCCATCTGCTCCGCATTAGCAGCACTACGTACCTGAAAACCTTGTTCTGTCAGATAACGCTCTAATAACGTTCGTAAACGCATGTCATCATCCACCACAAGGATCTTGTTATCTACTTGCATTATCAAACTCCAAAAAACACTACATGCTTTGATAAATTTATCATTTTGAAAGAGATTAACCCAAAGATAGAAACCAGATATCTGTATTTTGAGACTATTCCTAATAGGACTTATTTCCACGGTTATTAATTCGAATGATTAATTTAGTGGTTTATTACTGACAATGAGAACGCAGTAATTCACTGTCAACTATCGAATTTCTACCGTTATTTTGCCACCCACCAACCCACCAATTAGCGCCCTGGTTACCGGCAAATCGATAGAAATCTATTTATTAGCTGGATTAAATTCATCAGGCAGACTAAACGAAAAATGCCCTTTGCTGCATATTATCTGCTTACCTCCGCCACGGTTTTTCCTTGCTAACGAGGATCTGGATCGATAATGTTCAGTTCACCAACGTTTGAACAAAAAACTACTCGACGGTCGACTTTTCGTCGCCTTTTCTCACTATAGTAAGCGATTTCGCTTGTTTTTTCTTCACTTAAACCTTAACCGCCTGTTTCATCACCAGCAAGATTCACAGCATACATACTATTCAGTACACAGAACCATAAATTATATGATGAACATTATAAATATTAGAGCCAAATATCATAATGAGTAGACAGGTAAAGCAATCTTGTTACCGAAAATGCTAACTCGAAACCGTCTGTTAACTATTTATCTCTCGTTTTAACATCCATGTTCACCGCAGTGGGAGCGTATCGTATTCTCTTGCCACGCAGCTGAATCCATCAAAAGTGATAAATTTATTCAACCAACAACGCCCCAAATGTCACTAATGCGTTAATCTTGCAAAACAGCCGGGATTTATTGATTAATGACTAAAAACCGAGTCTCAATTTGACATCTACCAAAATGGGCGGTTTTATACACTTATGAGGTTAACTACAGTATCTACATCAAGATAAAATGAAAACTAAACTGATAACCCGCGAAGGCTACAACAAATTAAAGGAAGAACTGGATTATCTCTGGCGTGAAGAGCGCCCAGAAGTGACTAAAAAAGTGACTTGGGCAGCAAGCCTCGGTGACCGGAGTGAAAACGCAGATTATCAATATAACAAGAAGAGGCTACGGGAGATTGATCGCAGAGTCCGATATCTAACCAAAAGCTTAGAGGAATTGCGGTGTGTTGATTATTCCCCTCAACAAGATGGACGAGTGTTCTTCGGTGCATGGGTAGAGATCGAAAATGATCAAGGTGAGATTAAACGCTTCCGTATTGTCGGGTACGACGAAATTTTTGGTTGCAAAGACTACATATCCATCGATTCTCCAATGGCCCGGGCTTTATTGAAAAAAGAAGTTGGAGATAGTGCAATCGTTCATACACCAACAGGAAAAGTGTTGTGGTACGTGAATGAAATCGAATATATAAAATATCTTTCGACATGATGTAGTTAGCTATATATCGAAGAATAACAACCGAATGAATCGCACTCCAGCGATTCATTCACTCTGCAAAGGCGCAGGAAATGAATTAATAAGCATAACAAGCAGAAAAAACCGACATTCAGAACTACAATTCGTGTATATATACGTGTAGCATACACGTATACTCAATGCCGGAGATAAATCATGACAGCAAGACAACGCAACACACAGAGCGTCACAATGACTGTAGAACGAAGCTTACTGAGCCGGGCACGTGAAGCAGGTATTAACTTTAGTGCCACACTGACCGCCGCCTTGGATGCCGAATTACGCAATTACGAAGCGCTGAAATGGCGGGAAGATAATAGGGAAGCTTTGGAGGCGTTAAACCGTTTCCATGATGAACATGGTTGTTTTAGTGATGAACACAGGACATTTTAACAATGCAATTCACCGTTTACCGTAATACTGGGAAAAACGTTGTTTATCCCCTATTGCTGGACGTCACGAGTGACATTATCGGGCAGTTAAACCGCAGAATTGTGATCCCACTGTTGCCAGTTGAAAAATATCCTGACAGCAGTCGCCCTGTTCGAATGATCCCCGTTATCAGGCTGATAGACGACAAAGAATATGCAGTCATGACTCACGAATTGGCCAGTATATCTATTTATGCTTTGGGTGCTGAATTTTGCGATGCATCGCAATACCGTAATCAAGTAAAGGCGGCATTCGATTTCCTCTTTGACGGTATTTAAGTCGGATAAGTACAGACTGTTGCCAGACTGCACTTATCGACGGCAGAGATCCAATTAGCATTGAAGAGACTAGAGGAATTAGACAGAATGAATAATCAGAATCCCCACTATTTCAGAGCACTTAGTTTAATTCATGACGCAATCAAAAACGCGAGAGCAAATGATTCAACTCACATGCCATGCCGCAATGGGTAAAATCGATTATGTCAGCTGAACAGGTAAGAACTCGAATTTATTCATTAGCCCATTAAAAAATTTAAAATGGGTAGATTCACATAATTAAGTGCAACATTGTTAATCTGGAAGTAAACATGTTCGTATTCCATTAAATAAATTCTTTAGGTAATCCCTCCATTTTTAACGAAAATCAAAAGTAGATTTGTAATTAATTAGTTACCTGCTTCTGGAATAATGCGATGAAACTCAAGTTTTTCCTATTCTAGCTATCCTTTTAGTTTAATTCTGATATTCAGAAACAGCTCATAGCAAATCCGGTAACACACTTATGGTACCAACGACAACTTATCACATTTGAGTTCAATCGCGGTTGCTATAGCGTAACTCGTCAAAATAAGATTAGACGTAAACTGGAAATTATTTCTCTCAGAACGTATAAAGGGGGGTTTTATGAATATTTGAAGCTTATCCACCAGAAGAAAACGCAGCATGAATGAATCTCTGAGCCAAATTATTGCAAATGAGCTACAAGCGCGGCCACAACAGGTACTTTCTGCGATTAGCCTGCTTGATGAAGGGAATACTGTCCCTTTTATCGCACGCTATCGTAAAGAAGTTACCGGAGGTCTGGATGACACCCAACTCCGTCAACTTGAAACCCGCCTTAGTTATCTGCGCGAACTGTCGGACCGCCGCCAGACCATTCTTAAATCCATTGATGAGCAAGGCAAACTGACCCCAGAACTGGCAGAAGCCATTAATGGAACTCTCAGCAAAACAGAGCTGGAAGATCTCTATCTGCCATACAAACCGAAACGCCGTACTCGTGGACAAATCGCTATTGAAGCGGGTCTTGAACCACTAGCGGACACCTTGTGGCAAGATCCACAGCAAGAACCAGAGCAGGTTGCCGCTACCTTTGTTGATATCGATAAAGGTGTGGCTGATACCAAAGCGGCTCTGGATGGCGCGCGTTATATCCTAATGGAACGTTTTGCCGAAGATGCCGCGCTATTGGCGAAAGTACGTGACTATCTATGGAAGAATGCCCATTTGGTCGCTAAAGTCGTTGCAGGAAAAGAGGAGGAAGGCGCTAAATTCCGCGACTATTTTGATCATCATGAACCTATCGCACAAGTCCCTTCTCACCGTGCATTAGCTATGTTCCGTGGTCGTAATGAAGGAATACTGCAACTTTCGCTAAATGCTGATCCCCAGTTTGATGAACCACCAAAAGAGAGCTATTGCGAACAGATTATTACGCAGCATCTTAATCTGCGCCTGAATAATGTACCGGCAGATAGCTGGCGTAAAGCTGTAGTGAACTGGACCTGGCGCGTTAAGGTATTGCTGCATCTTGAAACTGAATTGATGAGTACCTTGCGAGAGAAAGCGGAAGATGAAGCCATCAAAGTATTCGCCCGCAACCTGCAAGATCTATTGATGGCCGCGCCAGCGGGTATGCGCGCAACAATGGGGCTCGATCCCGGTCTGCGTACCGGCGTCAAAGTAGCTGTTATCGATGCAACCGGCAAACTGATTGCCACAGACACGATCTATCCACACACCGGGCAAGCGGCTAAAGCTGCTGCAAGCGTGGCAGCATTGTGTCTCAAACATCAAGTGGAACTGGTCGCCATCGGTAACGGAACGGCTTCCCGTGAAACAGAACGTTTCTTCGCGGATGTGCAAAAGCAGTTCTCAGAGATAAAAGCCCAAAAAGTGATTGTCAGTGAGGCAGGGGCATCGGTTTATTCTGCCTCTGAGTTGGCGGCACTGGAATTTCCTGATCTGGACGTTTCACTACGTGGAGCAGTCTCTATCGCCCGTCGCTTGCAAGATCCACTGGCCGAATTGGTGAAAATCGATCCGAAATCCATCGGTGTCGGTCAGTATCAACATGATGTCAGCCAGAGTCAGCTTGCCAAAAAATTAGATGCCGTCGTTGAGGATTGCGTAAACGCCGTCGGCGTGGATCTCAATACTGCTTCTGTTCCGTTGCTAACCAGAGTTGCCGGGTTGACCCGCATGATCGCCCAAAATATCATCAACTGGCGTGATGAGAACGGCCGTTTCAATAACCGTACACAATTACTAAAAGTCAATCGCCTCGGGCCAAAGGCTTTTGAGCAATGTGCTGGATTCCTGCGGATTAATCACGGTGATAACCCGCTGGATGCATCGACCGTTCATCCAGAAGCTTATCCGGTAGTGGAAAAAATTCTGGCGGCCACTGAGCAGAAACTCCAAGAATTGATGGGTAACCCTGCTTCATTACGTGGATTGCAACCTCAGGATTTCACCACCGAGCGATTTGGTGTTCCAACCGTTACCGATATTTTGAAAGAGCTGGAAAAACCTGGCCGAGATCCACGACCAGAGTTTAAAACCGCGACTTTCGCGGAAGGCGTGGAAACCATGAATGATCTGCGTCCGGGAATGGTGCTGGAAGGTGCAGTCACTAACGTGACTAATTTTGGCGCATTTGTCGATATCGGCGTTCATCAAGATGGTTTAGTTCATATCTCTTCGCTGTCCGATCGTTTTGTAGAAGATCCCCATACCGTGGTAAAAGCGGGTGATATCGTTAAAGTAAAAGTGTTGGAAGTTGATCTGAACCGCAAGCGCATCGCTCTGACCATGCGTCTTGATGAGCAACCGGGAGAAACTCCCTCACGCCGCAATAACAGTGCACAAGCTGACCGCCATCCTGAACGTAATGACAGGAACCGTAACACTTCCCGTTCTTCTACCTCAGCCGGAAACAGTGCTATGAGTGATGCGCTAGCTGCCGCATTCGGAAAAAAACGTTAAGATTCCCATCACGGTAAGATGCACTGCTTCGGCAGTGCACGTTTCATGGTTCCTGCCAGAAAGAATCCAAACTCACAGATTCATATCAACTCTGAGTGACTAAGTGATTAAATTAACACCAAAAATGAAAATAGGATTAACATTGAAATTAATGTTGGTTATTATTCTCATTTGCAATTATTATGAATTGGATGCAAATCATACTTCATAATAATGAGTATGACTAATTTTCGATATTATACCCTACGGATTTCAAGATGCATCGCGACGGCAAGGGAGCGAATCCCCGGGAGCATAGCGAACTATGTGACCGGGGTGAGTGAGTGCAGCCAACAAAGAGGCAACTTGAAAGATAACGGGTATATCTTACTTACCACATATCCCGGAAGGTTATATGCAACTTCTTCCAGACCATAGTTACAAGATCATTGGTTTTTCTCCGAAGATCAGCCCAGCTTACCGACAGAAATTGCTGTCATTAGGTATGTTGCCCGGTTCTTCATTTCATGTTGTCCGCTTAGCGCCTTTAGGTGATCCGATACAAATTGAGACTCGCAGAGTCAGCCTGATTCTGAGAAAAAAAGACTTGGAATTTCTCACATTAGACAGCGTTCAATGCAACGCATAATTCGTTGCAAGCAACGAAACGGTTACTCTTAATTTAATCTGGCACCAAAAACATGAAAGCACTGACCATTGGCCTAATTGGCAACCCTAATGCCGGCAAAACAACATTATTTAACCAACTTACTGGCGCCCGACAACGTGTAGGCAACTGGGCTGGCGTTACAGTAGAACGAAAAGTTGGCCGTTTTACCACCGTGGAACACAAAATTGAGTTAGTTGACCTGCCGGGAACCTACTCTCTAACCACGATTTCTGAGCAAACATCACTGGATGAGCAGATAGCCTGCCACTATATCCTGAGCGGTGATGCTGACATGCTGATTAACGTCGTAGATGCTTCTAACCTTGAGCGAAATCTCTATCTGACGTTACAACTGTTGGAATTAGGTATTCCATGCATCGTTGCGCTTAATATGCTGGATATCGCTGACAGTCAGCATATCCAAATTGATATTGCTGAACTGGAACAACGCCTCGGCTGTCCAGTCATTCCAATGGTTTCAACCCGAGCAACGGGACTAAATGAGCTGAAACGGGCAATTGACCGCCATAAGCAGAATTCCGGGCAGTCACTGATTCACTACCCTGATTGCCTGTTGCAAGAAATTGAGACGTTATCTGGTGCAATGTCAGACAATTTTCATGCTCAACAACGCCGCTGGCTAGCGCTTCAGATGCTTGAAGGGGATATTTACAGCCTGGAACGTTCCGGTCTTGCTACCTCAATGCTGATTGAATCCAAAGAACGCTTGCAACAACAGCAACATGAAGAGCCCGAACTGGTGATTGCCGATGCGCGCTATCAAAGCATCAATACATTGTGCATGGCCGTGATTGATACCCAAAAAGCCATGCCAAACAAACTCACTCAGGCAATTGACAGAATTATCCTTAATCGTTGGTTAGGCGTACCTATTTTCCTGGCAGTTATGTATTTAATGTTCGTGCTGGCAATTAATATCGGTGGTGCGCTACAACCTATCTTTGACAGTGGTTCTGTCGCTATTTTCATTCATGGGGTTCAATGGCTTGGGCATACCTTAAGTTTTCCAGAATGGCTGACGGTTTTCCTCGCGCAAGGCATCGGTGGTGGTATCAACACCGTTTTGCCGCTGGTACCACAAATCGGCATGATGTATTTATTCCTCTCTTTTCTTGAGGACTCCGGTTATATGGCGCGGGCGGCATTTGTCATGGATCGTCTGATGCAAGTTCTTGGACTACCGGGTAAATCGTTTGTCCCGTTGATCGTTGGCTTCGGTTGTAACGTCCCATCCATTATGGGGGCGAGAACGCTGGATGCGCCGCGTGAACGCTTGATCACGATTATGATGGCCCCCTTTATGTCTTGCGGTGCACGATTAGCCATTTTTGCCGTATTTGCCGCCGCATTCTTTGGCAAAAACGGGGCAACCATTGTTTTTTCCCTTTATATATTGGGCATTGTCGTCGCTATTCTGACTGGCCTGATGTTGAAATACACCATTATGCGTGGCGAAGCTTCACCGTTTGTTATGGAACTCCCGGTTTACCATATTCCACATCTAAAAACCTTGCTTCTGCAAACCTGGCAACGCCTGAAAGGTTTTGTTATCCGTGCCGGTAAAGTAATCGTTATCGCCAGTATGTTCATCGGTGCACTCAACAGCTTCTCATTCTCTGGTAAGGCGGTGGATAGCATCAACCAATCCGCTCTGGCTTCAGTCAGCAAGGTTATTACGCCTGTGTTACAGCCAATTGGCGTTCACTCTGATAACTGGCAAGCAACTGTTGGTTTGATAACTGGTGCTATGGCAAAAGAAGTGGTAGTTGGGACACTAAATACGCTGTATACCGCAGAAAACATCGCTAATGAACCGTTTAATGCAGATGAGTTCAACCTATTTGCTGAACTGAAAGATGCAGTTGGTGAAACTTGGGATAGTTTGAAAGATACCTTCACTCTGAGCGTGCTTGCCAACCCAATCGAAGCTAATAAAGGTGACGGTGAGATGGATAGCGGTTCTATGGGAACCATGAGCGCCAAATTTGGCTCCGCTATTTCAGCTTACAGTTATCTGATCTTTGTTCTGTTATATGTACCTTGTGTTTCGGTGATGGGCGCGATTGCTCGTGAAACAAGCCGTGGTTGGATGACATTCTCCATTCTGTGGGGACTGAACGTGGCTTATTCAATTTCAGCTTTGTTCTACCAGATGGTGACTTTCTCACAACATCCACAAAGCGGCCTGATTACCATTCTGACCGTCGTCATATTTAACGCGCTAGTGTTCTACTTCCTGCGTCGAGCACGCAGCCGTGTGACGATGAAGTTAATCAGCAACCCAGGAAATAGCTGCCACTGCTCCAGTGGAAACTGTCACTAGGAGTTGAAAATGATTAGCCTGTTACAAGTAAGGGATGCCGTCGCTCTGAATGGACGGGCAGATGCCAAACTGTTGAGCCACCAGCTTTCTGCTTCATTATCGATGGTAGAAGCGATGCTTGAACAACTTACAGTGATGGGCAAATTGGAAAAGGTTGATGCAACTGCCTGCCTAAGCGGGGGTTGCAAACAATGCCCTGAAGCACAGAAATGTGATATGGCGGTTTATCGGATCGCTGGGGAGTGTTGAGCCATTTATAGAATGGCTAACATATATAGTTAGTTTGAGACAAACCCCATTTTTTTAAAGTGGGGTTTGTCAATATCTGTTGGTCCAAAAAGTCATAAGTCATAACTAAACACATACAGTCTATTGATTTACAGGCATTTGAAAAACAAATTCTCCCCCAAGCGCAGCAGCATAGCGGCTTAAAGTATCCAGATTTGGCACACTCTTACCATTTTCCATACGACTAATGTTTTGCTTCTGAGTACCAATCTTCTGAGCAACATCTTGTTGAGTAAGATGTAACGTTTTACGTGCATCTTTAAGCTGTTTCATCAATTTTTTGCGGATCTGGATATCGTTATATGCTGCCAGCAGGGCGCGAGCATACTTTTTTAACACCTCTTGAATGAGAAGTAATGGCATGATCTAATGAACCTTATTTCTCTTCTAATCGTTTGCATATGACCCTGATTGAACATTTATCCGTTGTGAAAGAAAC
>NZ_CAWNXG010000065.1:0-14598 GCF_963878145.1 Photorhabdus sp. S10-54
TGATGTCAGAACGAGGGTCTTCTATCTTGCTGATAAAATTAAAAATACTCATTATTAGGATCGCTTTTTTATGGAAGAGAGAGATCTTAACGTTTTAATGAGAGAAATGCCTATAAAAAGTCATATTTTGATTTTTATTTAACTAAAATAACCTTATTAAAAATGTGAGATCTCACCCTGTCCATGCCAGCCAGTTGTTCATACGGATAGATAGGGAAATTTAAATGACGCCCTACAATAAACTCGTGGTTACCGCTGTGTTCCAGCTGGTCTTCAGTAATCATCGCCAACTTAATTTCTCCGGTATGGGGATAGGTTAGGACAAAGTCAAATACCGTACCAGGCAGTACTGACATTGCACTTTTTACATCATCAGATTGCTTCGTAATATCCTGTTCTTTAGTCAGAATATTGGTGTAATGGCATCAATAAGAGAGGGTGTTATTATGTATTATGTCGGAATAGATGTTAGCAAAAAATAAACTGGATATTTGCTTGTTATATGATGGAGTTAAAGGTAAATGCAAAACAAAATCCCTTTAGAACAATGAACATTCAACCTGTATGTTAATAGAGTGGTTAGCTAAGCATATTCCTGCCTTGCAGCAAGCAAATATTGTTATGGAAGCCACTGGAGTCTACATGAAGGTTGGCTTATGACCGTTATGAAGGCTCTCCTATGGCATAGGGACGCGTTATTAGGGGATATCCAGCGTAAGCGTAACCGATATGAGAAAAGCGGCTCAACTCGTACCCAAATCCATAAAGGCAATGATGCATCACATGAAAAAGGAATTAGCCGAGCTTGAGGTTCTTATTGCCGAGCATATAAACCACCATCCTGATTTAAAAAAGGATTTTGAGCTTTTAACATCAATAAAGGGGAGGTTCTCAGATTGATCTTAACATGCTGGTTATCTTACGTACGAATATCTTTACTCGTGCAACTCAATTAGCTGCATATCTTGATGTTATTCCTATTGCAAAGCAGTCAGGCACATTGGTGCATGGCCGAATGCGCTTATCTAAAACGGGTCCTGCTGAAATCCGTGCTAAGTTGTTTATGTCTGCACTAACTGCAATTCTTTTTAACCCCCACATAAATGATTTATATAATATATTGATTAATAAAGAAAAAATTTTACTTTAGGAGCTACGATGCGTAAGTGAGTTCATTTGTGCTATGGAGTACTAAATACGCAGCAATCATATGATGAAAACTATGCTATCAAAACTTGACAATCAAGACGGTAGCTTATTAGTCGAATCCATTATCACGGATACTCTTTACACCTGTCACTCACACTACACTGACTAACGATCCAAATAGCCTACCCTCATCACAGATACAGCATGGACGGGGAAAACAGAGAGGATTAGAGTTTCATAAACACTATTTGTAGACGCTCTTGGTCCTGTTTCTGTACCAAGGAATAAAAAGATTTAGCGTTCCGCCCCAGAAAACACCGTCAAGCACACCATTGCTAAAGCCAAAAAACAGATTGAAATGTAACGAATGCAACAACGCAGGGTGAATGCTTAACATGGCCGTAATAATAAACTTAACGATAAATGTGATAACAATCAGCATCAGCGTTAACGAAGTGCCAGGACGGATGATTAAATCACTGTCTGCTTTTTCACGTAATCTTGGCTGAGAACGCCATAAACCCCATCCCATTACAATCCCGACGAGTAAACCTGCTATCATCGTTATCAAGGCTAAATCTGAGAATGTGGTTTCGTAAATGACGCTATATACTCCCCAGACCAGGAATACTATTGGTAGTAAAAAAAGGCGATCAATTCGCATTTCACGATCATACAAGGCACTGATCCCGCGCCGGATGAGAAAAGCAAAAAGAATCCAGACCCATATTGGGGTATCTTTAATAATGGTGGCCAGTGACATGTTATTCTCCTTTCATATTTTGCGAGTTAAGAAGACTACACTATAGAAATAGTTTTTTGCTTATTCCTGTAATGATTTCTCATCACGCCCGGTACGTACTTAGACACAATTATGGCAATCATAATAAATCCTAAAGAAACCAAATGCAGATAGATCGCCCAACTGAAGTAATAGTTTATCACACCATTAATAACAAAGACGTTCATCCAGACAAGTGCTATATATTTGTTTATTTCATAAAAGGGAAAATGTTGACGCTTTTCTCCCGATAATGATTGCCCGGCATACTTCATGGCGAACAGTTTTTTAACTATCAAGCTACCTAACGCGATAACAGCCAGCATCGCGTAACAAAAACTGGCGGGATAATGAGAAAGTAAAGTCAGCCAGTTAAAGTAATAATTGAGAAAAATAAAGAAAAAATTAAATAAATTACAGATAGTTATCGGTTCTCCCTGCAAAATGAGGCTACGGTTGACTATCACAATAAATACCAACAACAAGCACAAGCAGACAAACTTTGTTTGCACACTCAATGCGGTATGCATGACATAGGAATATAGGCCCCAATGGATGAAAGACAGAACGACCTTCAACAGATTATTCATAGTGACACCTGAGAGAATGAGAAATTACCGTTAACGTAACGCTCTCCATTGTCAGCATTGATAAAAAAGACTCCTGATACGTGATCACCAGCGATAACCGACACGACATAATCGCGATTAGGCGTTACAGGCTTAAGGAACTTTATCTTATGTAACTCAATAATCTCAGCAGATTTCGCACTCTCGACCATTGAAAAGGCAAGATCGATGAGTAATGAGCCGGGACAAACCGGCCTACCGGGAAAGTGCTCCTGAAAAAGGGAGTGGTGGGAATTCAAGCGAAAACCATTAATCTGCTTGGTGATCTGCCAAGTTTGCCATAAAGAAGAAATGGAACCTTCAGCAAGTACATTGGAAGATAAATCGGGTAATTCCACCTCATTGATAATAATACTAGCCTGCGCAATCACCTTTTCCTGAGATTCAACAGAGTAAACACGGCAATTGACACGAAAAGCATTGTAGACAAGCTCAAGCTCACCCTGAATATTCATTTGATTACAGCACAATGCCACCTTGCAAATGAAGGATTCAACCATCGCTGGTAAAAAGCGCTGCGCTCCTCCACAGGGAAAACACGAAGTAACGTAGCGAACTGCAAACTGGTTCAGAGCCTCCAGTAGCAGGCTGACAGCCGTATGCTGCTGATAAAAATGCCAAGTTGATAGTGTCGCGGTACTGGTCGCCATTGCCCGATCTGCGTCAAAACGCAGTGGCGAGCATATCGCAAGAAAATGTGTTTCCATCATCCGTCCTCATAACCAATGTTTTGGAATTGCTTTGTATTTTTCGCGTAATTCACTAGAGCTCATACCAAATGAATGCGCGTTAAAGCGTAACCGGTAGTGGCTCAGCAGGATGGGAACACGACAGACAAAAAAAGCCAACACAGCGATATCAGGATGAACCTGTTGCTGACTGAGTACGCAGCCAATCAAATAATCAACATTGGGATTTAATCCATAGTGAGCGGTAATGGCATCGGCAAGAGCTTTGAAAGGGGCAAATGTGTTACCATACTGTGCAAAGAAAGTATCAACTCGCGTATCACGCAACATGACCGGGTGACCAAATCCCGGATAGGGTTTGGTCACACAATAGCCACGCAGTGCGCTATCAATATCACCTCTGTTAAGATGAGAACGTAAAGAGCTGAGAACTTCCATCACGCGCTGACATGCTCCCAAATGCGACGGCCCGGCAGCGCACAATGCACCCACTAATGCATAACTGAGCCTATTTTTGGTGCTAGCGATAAATCTTATGGTCGCGGTGGTTGGCGTAACGATACCGAATCCCCCCAGTAAAAGTGACATTATAAAACTGGCATCGTCGACATTCACAAAGCCCTTACTAGTGTCACCAGTAAGAGTGGTAAAAAACCACTGACTGAAGGCCCTGCAATCATTAATACGCGGGAGCTGACTAGTGTCATCTTTACGTCGTGACAGGTCGATTAACCACGGCAGAAGCAGAATAATCATCAAATCAGCCTGTTCATCCGTAACTGGTGACGCTGCGAAATCGTGCAGATCGTTATCTACATCGATCTGCATTAGTAACACCATAAAGCGTTGTAAGGGAGAAAGGTTACTATTCTGGCAAAGCGATTGGTGTGTTTGCCGGATTCTTACAACACAATCATTATTGTGCAATGCTGCACTGGTATCAGCTACCAAACGATCCATCTCGTCCAGCCCTAGCTCACTTCCGCTTAAGGCAAACCAAGCATTTCGTAAATAGTGCCCACTGGCCGCCAATGTTAAAATATCCGTCTCTCTGATAAACAGCGTGTTATTATCAATATCGTAGTAATCCACTTTTTCATTTTCCATGATGCTCTCCTCTCTGTGGCGTAAACTGGTAAAAGCGCAGGTTGAGGTTTTCGCGCTCTTTATTGTCAAGCTGATAGCTGCTAAAACCTTCCGGGCTGGTGAATTGCACGTTATAAAGAAAGTTAGGTGTTCGCTCGATTACATTCACCGTCTCTGTGGCAGTGTTGAGAATAGCGGAATAGATATTTTCTTTGTTAAGAACGGACGCCGAAATAACGATTAGATCAATGCCGCTATAATCAAAATTCTCTCCTAGCGTCGTAACAAATTTGGCCCGGTCAGCAGGGATGCCTTTCTGGTGGTGCCAGTGCTCAAAAACACCCCGTGCAGAATCAATGGCATCACCATCAAAATCAATCGCAGTGATTTGTGCGTTGGTATATTTCATCCACATCAGAACCGAAACCGGCATAGGGCCGCAACCCACATGACAGATATGTCTGGGATCATGTTCAAGTAGTTTTCGTTCAGCAAAATAGAGTGAGCGATACAATTCGACAAAAGTGTTTTTACTCTCATATGCAGCAAAAATATCACGCTCTGCCAGCAACATCTCACTGCGCATCAGATTGGCAATGGTCGTTTCATATTTTTTCTCATAGGCAATAATCTTACTGTCAAAACGCGAAAGCAACGCCGTCTGTTGCTGACAGAATTCACGATGTAATCTGGGATTGTCGTAACTGATAGCACGTATGCTATCGCGTATCTCTTTTATCTGACAGTAAAAATCCAGCGATAAACCCTGTTGGTTTTCAAATTGATAATCTATCGCCTGATTGATCCTCGCTATTATCACACTAAACATCATGCTACTCCCGATTATCTATCAATAACATATGCTTTCCTCTCGGTGATAAAGAGAAGTCTCTCTCATCGGACTTAATAAGACTGATAGTGCCTCGCTGTTTGCTATAAACTTCATATAATTCGGGTATCTGCCGGACTTGTTCTTGCAGGCACTTCAAATTATCGTTATTCAGCTGCTCAGAACAAATACGCACGACTAGGTGCTCCCGGACATCCGCATCAGAGGACAGCACGATCTGAATTAACGCGTCAGGTAACTGGTTTTCAATAAAATTAGCAAGTTTTTTATGACTGATGATATTCCCCATAAAGTTGAATTCACCCAAGTTACGCTCTATGTCGGTCAAATAGAGTGTATTATCCTGATTAACGATATTAACATTATCACCGGTGGGATAGCGGATGACACGGAACGATGCTCCGGGATCAAGCGACGTGACTAACAGTCCCAATTGGTCATCATATTCAAAAAAGAAGTCTTCCAGAAATAACTCATAATGGCTGTGTCGATCGGTAGATATACCGAGAAAACCACATTCTGATAATCCATACAGACCAATAATGGTTATCTCTGCACCGAGGATACTGCGCAGGTATTTTTCATGACTTTCCCGCAAAGACTCGCCTGTAAAAACTATTTTACTGATGGGCAAGTAAATTTCCTGACGAATCATCGACTCTATGAATTGAATAATCGTCGCAGGGACACCAAATAAGACTGTCAGACCGGCTTCCGCGAGGAAGTGATAATGGCATTGATACAAAAGCGCAATGTCTCCAATTGGTATAATGCTCGCATGACAATATTTGGCAATTTCACAGGCCGAGTGATGAAGCGACGAAAAAAGATTAATAGTAAACAAATTTCCAATCACATCCTTTTCAGTAAAAATACGCTTTTCTTTCAGACGACGAATAAAGTTGCGCTCACTGGTGGAAATGCTGCCACCTCCAGTTTTCAATGTCGTGCGCACAACCTTCATGGCTCCTGTGGTACCGCTAGTGGCTCCTATCAACATTGGAAAGGCATCCGACATCGCTGAATTTAACATTGTGTTCATTGCGACAGGCGGATAAATCCTTTTACTGATGGGCACAACCTGCCGGAACTCCTGATAATCAAATGCGCGGTATCCCGTTATTACAACCAGCCGTTCACGCTCGCGAAGGTAAAATAGCTCACTATCATAGTTAATCATGTTAGCCTTTCCTTTTTATCAGAACCTCACAGCCTAGAGCCGCTATGCCGGTACCTAGCAGGACATCGTATTCAATATCCGATGTCTGACAGGAGATCAATAACTCATTAATTTGTTCCACGGTGTATTTCTCTTCGGTGGACATATTAGCGATACCACATTTTGCGCGCTCCTCATTAAATAACCTGAGTGCTTTTTCTTCTGCATTCGCTAATGGCTCATGAATGATAATTACTCCTCCCTGGTCGAGTACACGGTAGAGTTCCTGTAAACCCTTTTTCGGCTCAGCCCAATGGTGAATAACCGATCGAGCATAAATCAGTGAGAATGTTCGGTCCTCGTACGGTAATGCACTCACGTTGCCTTCACGTACACTAACCTTTTGCTGTACAGAATGTAGCGCAATTTTTTGCTGGCAAAAATTGATCATACGGGCGTCAATATCAATACCGTTAAAATGGTAGTTATCTAGTTCATGGCACTCTCTCAATTCAAAGAGCATATGTCCGGTCCCCATGCCTGCATCTAACAATTGTTTTTTCACCGAGGTAACCTTTTTAACTTCATCAAGAATTCGTTGTTTCAAATAAGCATTCCATCGTGACGTTCCTTCAATTGCAAAATTCTCATAATGTTCAGGGGAAATATCGACAAGTAAATTTTTCATTTTCCTGTTCCTTTAGTGTTGTAGGTTAAGGAGTGAAATAAAAAACTAAGAAGATTGAGATTAATATACAGCCTATTAACGCTATTTCCAGATAAGATTATTTTATGCATGTTTACCAACGCTATTATTCATGACCAGCGAAATGACACCGAAAATAAAGGTGATGTAAGTCATAAAAATGAGGCGCATATGGTACGTTAACGCATTTTTCTGGATAATATGAACATCACTCTCACCGGCCTTAAATAAAAAGCAAGGTTACTGATGTTACTCATGTTCTATTCCAATACCTATCTGACAGTATTTTCAGCCGTTTCCACATTAGCACCTAAACTCATTATCGTTACCTCAATCGTCGGCTCACTCCTCAAATAGTCAAAAAGGTAAATGAAGATATTCATATTCGCATTCATGAAAACCTTGATCATATTATGTTTCCGAGGTGGATTTTATCTTTCCGGTTTTTGTTGTCGGGATCGCGGATACTACCTTGACTGTAAATTGATAACGGTGCCAAGAATCTGACAATAAAGTTCTTATGTTGCTACTCATATCTTTTCCTGCTGAAGACTCGATATTAATATTAATCACTTCATTATGACCTTTGCTGAAGTAGTGACGGAAGTAACCTAATTCCTGTATTATTTGATTGGATATCGCCTGCACCGGAACAAATTTACCACCAACTTTAAATTCGTTCACAGCGCGCGATAGCCAATAATAACAATTATCGCTATCTTTCTCGAAGAGGTCGCCGGAATTCATCCAGTTATTGCCGGGCATTAGCGTTAACTGATTATCGACATAGCCGTCAGCTGCATAGGGCGTTTGATAGAACATCTAGCTAGACGCTGTTGAGTCCTCACTATTTTTTCTTAGCTGGATTTTAATGCGATCCGACATGACAAAACCCGGTGCAACCACACTATTACGGCTTCGTTTTTCAATATCATTAACGGTTTCAAGGCGCTGACAAAATAGTCTCGGTCCTGATTCTGTCTGCCCAAAGTTATTCCACAGAACATCACAACAAGTAAGCATCTGCGATGCTTGGATATTAAGCAGACGGTCCGACGCATTCAGAATCGTATTTAATCGCACACGACTGGCAACTAACACTTTACTGAGTGGAATCATCCAATCTCCGATCAACGGGAGAGTGTTAATACCGTAATAGCTGATGATCTCACTGACGCTGCTTAACTGATATTGTTCAAATACGAGGCCCCCCTGAGAAATGAGTGAGCTCAGCATAGTCGACAGACCATACATATATTGCACGGGGAAAAAGCATAATGTATTGTCTCTAGCCGATAAATTCAGGTAGAGGCTGACCTGATGTGCGTTGGCCGTCAGCCGGATTTCCTGATATTGTACCAGCTTCGGCTTACTAGTCGTCCCTGAAGTCATGAAATAAAAGTAAGCATATGGAAAGGGAGTAAATTCACTGATAGTGATGGGGCTGACAGGAAAAGGGCCGTTACCATCGAATATTAACCCGATCCTTTTGCCATCGGGTAGCTCTACCTGATACGCATGACTCATCACATACGCAGCGATATATTCTTCTTTTATCAGCATCTTTACGATTGCGATATCACTAATGTTAATGATTAAAGCTTTCAATTTAAGAGTTGAAGCAATAAAGTAGCAGAGCATCCCTTCCATGTTATTTCTGATGAGAAAAACAAACAGTGCCTGACTATTCGTCTTGTGACTTGTGCAATGACCCACAATTTGTGCTACTCCGTTCCGCGTCATCTCTGCTACGTTTTCAGGATGATAACGTTGATTTTTAACGTTTACGTACCAGCTACCTTGTAATAACGAATCAATAGTCAACATATGAATACCCCATCAGTACTGTCAGGATTGCCTAACACCAAACTTGCTGCACTACCTCCCATTCCGAAGGAGTTCTTCAAGGCATAATGCAATGGACAGTAAGTGTGTTGTTTCACCAACGATATGTTTTCAGGTAGAAGAGGATCAGGTTCATCAAGATTAAGAATCCCCGGTAGAAAACCATGCTGGAACGCAACAATAACCGTAAGTATCTCCATCGCACCCGCTGCCGCGATCAAGTGGCCGTGATTCGATTTAGTAGCAATGACCGCAGGCTGATGTTCACCAAACACTCGGGTGATAGCCCGTGATTCATGAATATCGTTCTGCACGGTTGATGTCCCGTGAGCACTAACGAAGTCGATACAGTTTTTTGCGATACCGGCATTTTCTAGTGCTCGTTCCATTGATAGTCTCATTTCGAGGTCGTCATGGTGTGGTACAACGATGTTTTCAGCACATAGTGAACCACCATACCCCAGCAGTAGCGCCAGCGGCGTTCCTTTACGTGCCCGGACTGCTGACTCTTTCTCAATTACAAAAAGTACTCCGCCCTCAGCCAGCACGAAGCCACTCCGATTACGATCAAACGGACGCGAGCGTTGCTCTACGGTATAGCGTTTATCGGTGGTAATCACCCCCATCCCTTCCAGCCGCGCTAGATTAACCGGAGTAACTTTAGCAGAGACGCCGCCTGCAATAACCGCCTGTACCTGCCCGCTATGAATAGCACGCATCGCCAACCCGACGCTTTGCGTTGAGGCAGAACACAAGCCGAGATGGGCAAAACTGACCCCAGAGTACGGTATAATATTGTGAATGGACTTGAGTACAGCTCCGCTGTCTAGATCTAGTAGATCGCTGATTTTAAAATGTTCAACTGCCATTTTAACTAAATATTCTCTGTTAACACTGTGAGGCAGTTTCTGCGTAAAAGCAATGCACTGTTCAACATCAATAGCGGGTTCATCCGCACCAATAATACAACCTATCTCGTCAGGTAAATAATAAGTCGAGAGGGTTAATCGACTGGCAAGCTCCGTAGCTGCTTTTTCCACATAAAAAAGTTCACCGTTACGGAACCGATTTTTTTTGGGCCAACTAATGAAGCGATTACCCTCACGTGGAATGCCAGCATACGGAGAATTCAATGCATGATGATCGAATTTCTCAATAGTCTTAATGCCACTAATATTATTCTTCAAATGATAATAGATCTCTTCCAGTGTGTTTCCTAACGGCGTAACCGCACCATATGCGCTAATACACAAAGGATCATGATGAGAGCCTTTTTTCATTCTTAAGCACCCCTTACTTTTTAATCAGAAGTACGCACCCCAAACCATAATTTATCCCTGCGCCGTTAAATAATACACGGGTACCTGTAAGGATGGTTTGATCATTTAGACAACATAAAATATCTAGAATATTATTTAATTTCCCTGTATATCCGGTGATAACTTTATAGTTAATAATCTTCGCGGTGGGAAAAACGCGTTCAATGGCGTCATATTCAGCCGTCTTTTGCGCCGTAATACCGTTGTCATAACTAATGATGATATCAGGTGAGCCATGTTGTCTTTTTTGCTCAGCAAAAAGTTCCAGCCAGTCTTCCTGAGTATATTTTGCTTTCGGCACATAATGAATATTAACGGATACAAGCTCAGCCAAAGCATCATGCTCATTATGATCCAAATGAAGAATGGCTCCCCCCCAAGTGGGAACAATACCAGACTCTGACGTGCCATTTTCACGGATTTCCCCAAACTTGCTGAACATCGTAAGACTATCAAAACTTAACATATTAGCGCTGCTGATAATCAAGACACCTTGGTCAGTATTATGGTGAACGATATCTGAGTGTGCCATCTCTAACGCATTCATTCCGCTTAACGACGCGGTACGCAACGGAATACCTTCCTCATGATTCAGTAATATTTTAGAAATATGATACAACGGGTTGGTTGGCAGAAGGCGTAGCATTTCCAGAGGGTTGCTTAACTTGTTAAAATCCGAAAGGTTTTCCCAAAAACAACCCACATCCTTGTGAGCAATTTCCCTAAAGGTGTCAAAACTGTGTTCTTCACTGTCACAGGCAGAATAGAGCACAGAGTTTGAAAATGGCACAAGACTAGTTTTATGGCGTAAATCAACTAGTGCATTAATCGAAATTTTTGAAATTGTATTTAAAACTGCACGATCTTCCCGTTTGACTATCTCGAGGTCAACAATATCGATCTTAGGGATAGTATAGTGTTCAACGGGAACATTAATCGCGAGTGGTCGAGTAGCTACCAAGTCAAACAATGCACTACTATCCTTAGCATATTTGTGATAAACGCCAAAATTTTTAATGTAAGCTTTTCTCATATTTATTTCTCAGAGTGAATGAAACTGGCTAATTTTGCGTTGATATAAGAAAGCGTAAAATAATTATATAACTCTTTAAACTCAATTTCTGGATTACTGATTTTATCTTTACCTGAATAAATTAACTGCTCGTTCAGGCGAACCAACCCGACAGGAGTCCATTGTTTATCCTGAAAAGAGTAGTTTTCCTCAAACGTTGCCATTTTATTGATTGGCCATAAATCGTTAGGGTCAATATCAACATTGAATTTTTTCTTTAACTCGAAAGAGAAATCGATAAAGTCAATGGATGTCATGCCGTAATCTAAAAACAATGATTTTTCAACATCGATGTCGGTGCTGTCATTAATATACATGACATCTTTGAACAATTTTTTGATCTCAGGAATATACATATCAGATAAACCTCTCTCCGTTTCCTAATATTAATGTAGTGCCTGTGGTGATGATTCTATTATTAATAAAAGCATTGATGGTGTTGACTATATCCTCTGGGATAAGCATTTTCCTCATCGGAATATTCTTCTCAATATCCCGCAGAGTGACACCTTTCTCTCTGCAATATTCATCCAGCATTCGCGTTTTGATATAACCGGGACTCAAGCACAGAGTACGCATGTTAAACCTGGCCATTTCCAGTGCCATACTGGACATATAGCGCTCCATCGCCATTTTAGTCGCACCATACAGATTATTACCGATACTGACCTTCTGCGATGCAACGGAACTGATATAAATTAACTTTGTTTCTGCTTCTTTATAAGGTTTCATATTTTTTGCAATGGTATTGAAAATCAGCGTGGCAGAAAGAAAATTGAGCCATGACGTCTTTTTTACCGTGTTGTCATCTAGTTCATCACACAAAACGGTGGGATTAATACCAGCACAATAAATCGTAACATTTATATGAATTCCCTCAAGATTTTGACAAAACTTTATGACACTTTCTTCACACGTCAAATCAAGCTGTATCGCTTTTACCTGATTACCATATTTGTTTATTAACTCTTCAGCTCTGCTATCCCCTTGCCACCAAGTAAACGTGACATTATATTGCTGCACAATGAGATCGTCGATAATACTCATTCCCACTTCTGAAGTGCCAGCCAATATTAATGCAAAACGTTTTTTTTCTGACCGCATTATTTGCAAAGTGTTCTCGTTATCTTTCATTATTGTTTCCTTTTTCGAATATACCCTCTAGACTCAACCCCGTAGATCCAGACTCGTTTACACTTTTAGGCTGGTGATATGATATTCATGTAGCAAATGATATCTTGGCGCACTTAGGGATACCTTTTGTTGTATTGCTTATAGAACAGTGTCAAGTTCATCTTCACTGATAAGCTAGACATTTCAGAGATGTTGAAATAGTCTTTTTTATAATCAGGAAGAGATATTTTATTACTAGAGTCATGTCTGCACTTACTGCTATAGAACATCTCAATGTAATCAAAAATATCACTTCTGGCTTCTTCCAGCATTGAGTAAACTTTTCGCTTAATACAATTCCGTCTCAGCAACAGGAAAAATTTCTCAGTAACCACACTATCATGGCAGTTACCACGTCCACTCGTGCTACTTTCCAGTTTTAGAGTTTATTGTCAAATTTCAGATCGAATTTGTCCATAATGAATTCCTTAAACCTTAGTGAGTTTATTTTGGTAATCACGCCAACTTTTGATCAGCTATAATAAATAATCAGACTTAAAGCGACTACGAAATCTGTTTCACAACTAACAGTTCTTTAAAGAAAAATTACTTTCAAAAAAAACACGCTACCGCCAATTTATATGCGTGAATGCAATATAAATATAACACTTATCACAAGTTTATTTTTCTACCTTTGAATTAAATCAAAGTCAAACTCAAATAAATATGAAATATTTTTTTTGAGATAAAGATCAAAAAAACTCAAATAAGTGAATATTATTTAATGTTAATTACGAATTCTATTATTTTTTTTCCATAAAAACATGCTACATCAGTAAATTAATTTTATTTTCTCCATGCTAGTAATAAATAAAGAAATATCTTCTCGAAAAAAATAAACAATTTAACATTTTACGCTAAACAACTTACTATAACACTTATATTTTTTTGTTTTTATTGACTCAATAACTTTTCATAATTATGATACACCCACTCTTTTTATTCTCTGTTATTTCTGTAGGAAGATGAATTTAAAAACATTTTTACTTTCTCAAGCAACTGCCACACATACTGATAGCAATGATTTCGTGTCACCGTCTCATGCAAGGATTGCCACAGGCGCTCAATTTCATTCAGCCAGGGAAAATAAACAGGTAAAAACAATAGGTTAAATTTGAGATGACTGATCAACCTACTTTTATGAATACTGTAATTATCCAAAATCAATGCTAGGGTTTCAGAATGACAATATTGGTAATCAAGTTCTTTCAATATATTGATAAATAATCGAAAATTATTATTTAACCCGCCAACATAAGTCATTTTTCCCGTTTGAACATTCGGGCAACCTGCAAAGTAATATTTTTGGTTTTTTCCTAGCATTGCCATACATTTCTGTTGCCCTTTTAAATACCAGTCAGCGCCGATTTTTGGATTCAGCTCAATGTCGACTTCATCTTCATAAAAAACGGGATGTTTTTCCGAACATGTTGATAACGCTTCGGTAATTTTAGCCATTTTTTCATGGTATTCGGAGTCGGGTAATTTAAGAGTCGGGGCTGCCCTTCGTCAAACGATACCCATTTTATGTAAGTAACGATAGAAGGTACTGATGAATAATTTTATATTTAATAATGCATTGATTTTAATTATAAAAAACTCAAGACTTAAACGAGAACGCAAGTAACCTAATTGCTGGGGGGAATATTGCAATAAAAAAGATAGTATAAGGATAAAGTGGGATTAAATTCCAGACGGCGTGTCTGCCCACAGGGAGACTTTTCAAGCTTTCCAGACCATATAACAGCGATTGACAGAAGAACGAACGGCACAAAGGGTTTTTCGACCTGCGAGACAGACTCTCCTCGATGTAGTATCAACATGGCTATAAGTCCGCATGCATAAGCTTTATCTCGGACGCTCTGGATAATTTTTTATCTGGCGTCGTTCATTGTGGGGTATCAGTGCCATGATAGGCATAACTCAGTCCGTTTAGTGGTTTGGGATTTTTTGCAATTGATCAGATCGCAAAAATTGGACTGAGCTCCTTCTAAGTGATCTACTATTTTGAAATAATGAAATGGACAGTGCGCTGGGCAAAGCTGTCCTGTTTCTTGCGGGTGAAAGTCCCGTCGTAGAAGATAAACCAGACCACTACTTAGCGAGTCTTGCATTTCCGGCGGTAACAAAGGAGATGAAG
>NZ_CAWNXG010000066.1:0-14038 GCF_963878145.1 Photorhabdus sp. S10-54
AAGGCAATGTCGTCACCAAAGTGGGTGACGGTATGCAGATTACGGCAGCAAAAGGGAAAGCTAACGTCACGACGACAGTGGGCAATGGTTTAAATGTCACCGCTGCTCATGGTGACGCTAACATTAACACTCATGTAGGTAATGGCGTTTCGGTTAACCTGGCGTGGGGTAAGCACAATATTAATACCAAAGTGGGCAATGGCCTCAATATTGCGGTCATGAAAGGTAACGGCAATGCCAATATCCATGTGGGTGATGGCTTGGGTATCCATGCCTCTTATGCGCGCAACAACGTGGCGATTAAAATTGGTAATGGTGATTTTTACAGCTTCTCTGCTACGGAAAGCAACAAACTTTCTTCCCTCTTTGAGCATATCAAACAGACAACATTAGGTGTGGGAGGCAGTCAGGCAATCAACTATCTGGTTCATGGGGAGGAAGCTAACACGTCGGGCACCCATGAAGGCAGAGGCGCGATAAATTTAGCGGAAGTTTCCTCCATTGATGGCTTTCAGATGGATGAAATTGCGCCAGTAAGTTCAGATTTAAACCATAGTTTCAATGGTGCTATAACAGCCGTGGAGACGTCTGACGTCAGTTCAATAGAAAGTGTTTTGAGTCAAAAAACGCTATCGGAGTCAGATCAGGATGAAAATCTGATTGTCAATGGTGACTTTGAACAAGGTAAATTGGGTTGGCAGTCAACTAATGATATAGAGGCATATAACCCTGCGAGTGCTTATGGTCTTGATAATACCGGTGATGGTGAACGAGTCAGTAAATTTGATGTTGATAAAAACACTGTAATTTGGCGGGAATTACAAAATTTGTCTGAAGGAGAAGTGGTTTCACTGACTTTTGATTTTATGAGTCATTTAGAGATGATGGACCGTGATCTGAGTGACTGTGGAATAGTGGTGTTGTGGAATGGTAAGTCTGTATTCTCAGCTTCTGGACCGGGAGCTATATGGCGAACTCAAAAACTCGATTTAATGGCAAAAGCAGGTACTAACCGGATTGAATTTAAAGGTACAGGCCAGGATGATGGATTTAGCTATATCTTAGACAATATCGCTGTGAAATCTGAGACGTCATTGATTGTCAATAGTGACCTTGAGCAAGGTAAATTGGGTTGGCAATCAACCAATGATATTGCGGCCTATAGCCCAGTGAGTACTAATGGGCCTAATAATACCCGTTATGGCGAACGAGTCAGTGAACTTGATGTTGATAAAAACACCACTATTTATCAGGACCTGCAAAACCGTTCTGAGGGAGAAGTCATTTCTCTGAGCTTTGATTTTGCCAATCGTCCCGACGCTTATTCAGCCGACAATGGTATGGATGTTTTCTGGAACGGCAAACTTGTTTTCTCGACTTTTGGCGATGCCGCGAAATGGCAAAATAAAACACTAGAGCTGACAGCAAAAGCGGGCAGTAATCGAATTGAGTTTAAAGGAACAGGCTTGAATGATGGTGTAGGCTATATTCTGGATAACGTTTTTGCAAAATCTAAGAGCTCACGACAAGCCAATATTATTACCGAACATGTGAAACAGGATAAAGCGGCACAAAATGCGTTAAGCGATAAAGAAAAAGCCGAAAAAGATCGCCAACTGTTGGAACAGGAAAAAGAGAAACAACTGGCAGAAATTGCGAAATCGCAATCCCAGTTGGAATTAACGGATCAGGCAGCAGTTAGCCGAAATGGGCTGACACAGCGTAATGCGATAGAAACAGAAGCGCAGGCAGAGACTGACAAACTGGTTTCCATGACGCAAGGTTTGGATGTGCTTGGTGACTATGCCAATTACAGCGGCCAATCAGGTGATCAATGGCGTAATCAGTTTGCTTCCCAATTTTTGAACCGTGCCCAGGACGAGCTGAATTACACCAAATTTATTACCCAGAAAAAATTAGCTAATGCTCAACGATCTATTACGGATAACCAACAACAAGTAAAAGAAGCGGTTAAGAAATCCGAGGCCGGTGTAGCACAAAGTGAGCAGCATCATGCCAGTGCAAAACAAGATATTGCAGAGGCTCAGAAGAAAGCAGAGTTAAGAAAAGAAGAAGCATTATTACAGCAACAACGGGCCAAAGAAGCAGAAAATGATGCAAATATCGCCTGTCAAGGGGCGGAATATCGGGGTAAACGTGATATTGCTGCGGCTGAAAATAAAATTGCCCAGGCACAAGAAGATGTTAGAGGGGCAAAACAGGGCGATTCCAAACCTGATCGTACCGGTGCCGGTGGTAGTGGTTTGTCTGGTAATGCCTACGAATCGACAGGAGCAGGGGAGACAGGTAGCTATATTGATCCCGAATTAATACCGGAAGCTGAAAAAAGATTCTACAAGGGATTGACTAAAGAAGAGCTACAAGCGTTGGATGATGCTAAACAAGCGGTTGAGCGTCTACAGATAAATGCCAGTATCCGCGCGGAAAATACCGGCGTTTTAACTACTTCAAAGTTTGCCAAAGTACAATCGTTTGTCAAAGTACAATCGTTTGTCAAAGTACAATCGTTTGTCAAAGTACAATCTGACGATAGGGTGATGCCAACGTCGAACAGTTCAGGTGAGCGAGCCAGAAAGGTGCCGCGGATTTCAGGCATTAATCTGGAATCGTTGGGGAATGATGTCAAGGTAGAGCAGAAAAATTCTGCTCTATTTGAAAGTGCAAAATTTAATTTATTGAAAGAAGGAAATAAACTATTTATCAATCCTAATGCACGAACATTGGGGCGGAAAAGGCAGCTTAGTAAGGCGCTGACCGCGGTACGTGACACTTTCTATAAAACGATGAGTCATTTTGATGAAGAGCATGTATCGCAACTTGAACAGGCGATAGCTGATTGGCAACAGCGTAGCCCAAAGGAATTTGCTCTACGCACCAATCAGGTGAACTTAGTACGTTTTAAAATGGGCCGAATGATAGAGCACTTGCAGGTCCAGCGAGCTGAATCCGCTGGCGTCCTTGGGATTGCCGTGGCGCCTCGACATGCTGAACATCTTAAGCAGCGAGTCATCTTTGATGGAACCGGACGTGTTGTCGGTTTAAAAGGCGGTATAACACAAAACGAAATTAATCGTCTTATTGAGTGGCAGATTACCCCGTTGACTCGAACGAATTCAACCGCTGAACGGGAAGCGCCTAAGACCGAAAGTGAAAGTCTGATTGCTTTTATGAGCCGATTAGAAGCCGCGAATATCCCGGAAGCGAGGCTTTGGATTGGACGAGCTAGAGGACTCTGGCTCACCGGACAAGTCACATCGAAGGAAACTATCAAGTTATTTGATGCTGCTGCCAGCCAGTTACAGGCATATCCTGAGTTACATGCTTTGGTACTGTCATTACAGGCTGATGCTCACAGAGAAAAGTCAACTACCCAATATATTGACAACTTATTTGGCCGTCGTTTTGATTCTGAGTTGGCGCATACGTTGGTGAAAAACGCGTCACCTGATGCGATAGCGACCTCTAGGCGGATAGGTCAGTTTCTGGTGCAGGAGTTTGAGTCGTATATGCAAATTACTCCGGGCTCACCTGTACTCGACGGACAAATTGCTATTAGGATGCAAGCTTTTGCCGAAAAAATTAAAAAGGATATTCGTCCTTGGTTCAGTCGGGTGCCTGAACTGACCGCATTCCTGCAAAAACCGACCTTTGATAACTTTAAGATCATGATGACCAAGGTGGATAACGGCTTTGAAATGATCAAAATTCCGTTTCTGGCAGTAAAAATGTCGAACACTGATGGTATGGGGTTACATTTATCTCAATGGAAGGCGGAAGCGGATATTTTCTATCGGGATGAGATCTATAAGGCGCGTTCCACCAGTAGTAAGTTAACTAATATGGCGGATGTTACCTATAAAGTGAAATTAACTGAACAGCAAACCAATGATTATGGTATTGCATTGCCTTACCAGCCATCCGGTGATCAATATGAAGATTTCCTGTCTGGCAGAAAGGTGGCGGCGGGCAGAGTGCTGACGCCTGGACAGGAAACAACGCTTGAGCGTAACGCCCTGGCGCAGGGGCATTCCGTGGTAACGGGGGCATCTGGCTCGACCAATATCATGGTTCATCTCAATAACTATATTGCCAGTCAAGATCCTACTTTCTCGCAAGAGCAGGCATACCTTAATACGTTGGCGTTTTTGGTGTTTGATGGCGGTCATTCGGTTAATGAAAGTTTGGTGGTCTACAAAGCATTGCAGACGGCTGATGATGAACGTCGGCAGGTACTGCAAAACTACACCGCCAGTTATACAGATCTGATGGATATCGCCGGAGGTAAAGGAAAATTATGGGTAAATCAGGCAATAAATAATGCATTTGAGAAAACCCAACATCTTTATCGAGAATATACCCCAGAGAGAGAGAACTCTCCGGTGGAAGTATTGCAGGCGTTATCGGGCAAAAATGGAGCGTCAGAGTCGGTATTAATTGAGGATGATGGTACTTCGCCACAGGATAAAGACTCTTTAAACCCAGTGACCCGATTCTTTAACAACGAACTGTATGGTTTTAAAGAAGAGCGCCGCCATATCAGTGATGAGACGCAGACCATTCTTAATGATGCTGTTGCTAATGGCAGTTCAAGCAAAATCACCCTAAAAGGCGAAGGGGGACGTTTAACTGGATATTATCATCAAGGTGACATAAAACCAGATGATATCTCGACGGCAGCAGAGAAAAAAGTCGTGCTTTTCCTTCATGGTTCAGGTTTATCTGCGGAAGAGCAAGCTCATGACATCCAAAGCCACTATCAAAAGCAGGGCATTGATATACTTGCTGTCAACATGCGGGGCTATGGTGGTAGTGATGGTAGTCCAGGTGAGCAAGGGTTCTATCAGGATGCCCGGACAATGTTTCGCTATTTGGTACAAGAACGAGGTATTAAGCCGGGTAATATTATCATTCATGGTTATTCCGTCGGTGGGCCGGTGGCGGCTGATCTTGCCCGATATGCAGCGCAAAATAACCAAGCTGTGTCAGGTCTGTTACTCGACAGGCCAATATCGAGTATGACCAAAACCATAACCGCGTATGACATACCAAACCCTGGCGGCATGATTGGGGCATTGGCAAAAGCGATGAATGGACGATTTTCAGTAGAAAAAAACCTCAAAGGCTTGCCGATCAATACGCCGATCATGTTGTTAACTGACAATCAAGATTTAGGGCATGAAGGGGAAAAGCTGCGTACAAGATTGACCGCTGCTGGTTATCGCGTATCGGGTGAACAAACCTTTTATGGTCATGTCGAGAGCGGCGCTTTAATGAGCCAATATGCTGATAGGATTGTATCGACGTTCTCCGATTTTCAAAATAAAAATCGGGACGTGGTGAAGAACTCGCTGCAAAAGAGTGACAATCGCGGGATACGTTTTGGTAGTCAGATCATTATTCAGATGGAAAATGACCCGATTGTAGCAAAAGCAGCGATCAATCTGGCGGGTAAACACCCAGAATCCAGCGTAGTGGTTAAACTTGATGCTGATGGCAAATATCATGTCATTTATGGTGATCCTGCCAGATTATCAGGCAAATTACGTTGGCAGATTGTTGGTCATGGCCGTAGCGCATCGGCACAAAATAACACTCGTTTGAGTGGTTACAGTGCTGATGAATTGGCAACAAAACTAAAACAGTTCAGCCAGAACTTTAACCTGGCGGGTAAACCTGATCGTATCAGCATTGTGGGTTGTTCACTGATTAGTGATGACAAGCGGAATGGTTTTGCCTATCGTTTTATTACTGCTTTAGATAAACAGGGTATCCATAGTGATGTTTCAGCGCGTCGTAGTGAAGTGGCCGTTGATGCAACAGGCCGTAAATTTACCCGCGATAAAAATAATCAGTGGGTTAACAAGTTGGACGATAACAAACTGGTGTTACGTTGGAATGAACAGGGTGAACTAACGACTACAACAGAAAAATTGCGTCGTGGTGTGGCTGAAAGCGATATCAACCTTGCCGGGGTGGGATACACCGATGCTGATTCAGTAACTAAAGGGGCAATTGCGGATAACCATGATGTTTTCACCGCGCCAGGAAAGCGCAAAAACAGGGTAGAGCTTGGCTCAAATCCTCAAGCTGATAAGCCGCTGAATTATGCCGGGAATATACAGGTAAACGTGGGCGACGGTGAATTTACTGCGATCAATTGGGGAACATCGAACGTAGGTATCAAAGTGGGTACGGGTGGTTTTAAGTCACTGGCCTTTGGCGACAACAATGTGATGGTTCACATTGGGGATGGTGACAGTAAACACAGCGTGGATCTGGGTGGTTATCAAGCGTTTGAAGGGGCGCAGATGTTTATTGGTAACCGTAACGTCAGCTTCAACCAAGGTCGCAGTAATGACTTGATTGTCATGATGGATAAATCCATCCCTACGCCACCGCTGGTTAATCCATTTGATGGCGCTGCTCGTATTACTAGTGTACTGAAATCTATTGCTCATTCCGACGAGGAGTGGAATTGGTTGGCGGCGCAAAATCAGCAGTGGACGCTATCTGGCGCGAAAAAATTCGTGCAGGACATGTCTGGTTTAGACCAAACCAGCAGTGTGGATTACAAGACCTTGGTTGATCTGGATTCGCAGTGCGAGCGCAGTAGCCGTGGTTTAAAAAGTGACACAGAAGCAGCATTGAACAAGAAGTACCACCAATGGCTAAGTGGTCACGGCAACAATATTGATACCAGTAAAATGAGCCGTGCGGATAAATTCCGTCAAGCCAATGAGAAACTGGTTTTCAATTTTGCGGTAGGTGGTCAGGGAGCGGACATTCAGGTCACAACCGGTAGCTGGAACTTTATGTTCGGTGACCATATTCAATCGATTTTGGATACCAACCTGGGTTCTCTGTTTGGTCTGATGACGCAGCAATATTCAACAACGGGCCTGGCGAAAACAACATTTACTTACAATCTACAGGACTTACCGCGTCAGCTTAAAAACAAACTGCTTGGCCGGTTAGCTAGTGTGAATGCCGATACTACTTTAGCGGATATTTTTGGTGTGGATTACACGCCGGAGGGACAGATTGTTGCCCGTACTGGTAAGCCGGTTGATGGCAAGGCGATTTTGCAAGAGATGTTGGAAGTTATTAAGCAGTTTGGTGGTGATCAACTAAGTACCTTGACTGATCCGGATAAATTGATTGATGGTTTGAAACAGAACGCCAATATGAGTGCCGATGGTATTGAATCATTTCTTGTCAGTCATGGGTTGAAAGAGAAAGCGCCTGATAAAAATCGGGAAAAGAGTATACCGGGTGCCATCAACAGTGGGGATAGTCAGGCTAATGACAAATCAGAGCGTGCCTTGGGCTTTAATTCGCTGAATTTGCCTAACCTGTTTGCGACGATATTCAGCAAAGATAAACAAGAAGAGATGAAGTCATTAGTGACCAATCTGAAAGAGAATCTCACGGCAGATCTGCTCAATATGGAGCAGAAAACCTTTGATTTCCTGCGTAACAGCGGTCATCTGCAAGGGGATAGCGATATCCATATCTCGTTAGGGAACTATAACTTCAACTGGGGCGGTGACGGTAAAGATCTTGGTGCTTATCTGGGCGATAACAACAACTTCTGGGGTGGCCGCGGAGATGATGTTTATTACTCCATCGGCACTTCCAACATCTTTACCGGTGGTGAAGGTGATGACTTGGGCGTTCTGATGGGACGTGAAAACTGGATGTTTGGTGGTAGTGGCGATGATACCGCAGTAGTAGCTGGACGCATTAACCATGTGTTCATGGGTGAGGGTAATGATCAGACATTTGTTTTTGGCGAAGGTGGCCTTATTGATGCCGGTAACGGGCATGACTACGTTGTCACCTCTGGTAACTACAATCAGGTAGATACTGGGGAAGATCAAGATTATGCCGTGACCATCGGTAATAACAACCGGGTTGAGCTAGGTGAAGGCAATGACTTTGGCAGGGTGTTTGGTAATGACAACCGAATTGATGGCAACATGGGTGACGATGTCATTAAACTGATGGGCTATCATGCGGTAATTAATGGTGGAGAAGGAGATGACCACCTGATAGCCGCTACTATTTCGAAGTTTAGTCAGTTTGATGGTGGTGACGGTCAAGATCTACTGGTTTTGGGGGGATATCAAAACCACTTCCAGGGTGGCGCAGGAGTAGACAGCTTTGTGGTCAGTAGTAAAGTAATTGATTGTCAGGTTAATGATATCGATGCGGAAGACATGATTGTCTTTAACGGTATTGACTGGCAAGACCTGTGGTTCCAGCGCAGCGGATACGATTTAGTATTATCAGTGAATCGCTGTACTCAGGATAAAACCGCTCAGGGTGTATTTGAATCGGTGGGTTCCGTCACTTTTAGTGATTACTTTAATGGTAATCGTGCCAAATTAGTGACTCAAATGGAGCGTAAGAATGCATCAGGAGTGCGTGAATTTACGGCACTTTCCGACAATGCGGTTGACACCTTGATTCAGGCAATGAGTAGTTTTGCCCCGACAGTCGGTGATAACGGTTTTATCGAAGGGCTGGACAGCAAGGCGAAAGAGGCTATTACGACGGCGTGGGCAGATACCGCAATTGGCAAGGGTAAATTTGCCTGATTAACTTGCTATAACGCTAAGTAATAACAATAAAAATGGCTCACTGGATAGGTGAGCCATCTTAATCTTGCAAGGGTATTATCGCTAGCTTACCCTTTTCCGCCGCATGCTTACGAATCAAGTAGAAATTAAATAGTCTGAGTTCAGCAAAATACAGTACTCAGACCTTGATGAACGAGTGATTTAAATTGCCTGACTTTTGTAAATAATTCACAAAGCCGGGATAGTTTTGATTGCCATATTTTTTGAATAAATATGAGTTGCAAAAAATTAACCTACTCTTATTGAATATTATTTGCAAAATAGTTTAATTTAAATCATTATTTTATAAATGTTCTTTTAACTCGGATAGATATAATAAAGTAAGGTACCCATATACATGTATAAAACACAGCTCTAAAAAGCAAGAAGAGATAATTATAATCCAGTTTTATTTCATATACATAATGAGCCAATGCTAAATCAGTTATTACAAATAATGAAGTAAAAATTAAAAAGATAATATAAAGGTGTTCTTTTCTTTTTTCTAAAGAAAAGAATAGATGTATAAAGTGCAACTCCAAAAATAATGGTAAAACAAATAAACTCAAATCCTATAAGGATACGTAATTCACCTAGAAAATCATAACCAGAGATCAAGGTTGTCATCGTTTTATATGAACTAAATAAAGAACTTAATATTGCAAAGATAATATTTATTGCCGGAAAATAGAGAAATCCGCCAATTCCACTCAGTTCTTTCTCTTCACATGCTGCACAAAAATCTGATTCATGCAATGCTGGGTTTTCACATTTAATACACTTCATAAAATTTCTCCAAATAGTAATCTCAATCCAAAGATTGATTATTAATTTACGTAAATCATACAGGTGATAGTATATAAAACAATAACATATTAGTCTGATAAACCCCCCTATTTTTAATAGCCTTATTTACATCTTCAAGTGAAAAAAGAAATATTCCATCTATAAAAAATCAAGGCAACCATCTGATAATAAAGAAATAGTTAGATTCATAAAAATATAACTAATATCCATATGATGTTTTTAATAAAGAAAAACTTTACTCGATCATTCTTTAAATCTCACATTATACTGCTATTTCCCAACTGTACCTTTTTTCATTCTCCTCGGCCGCCGCCAGTACACTTGCTAGTGCATTATTCTCCACTATAATTTAGTGGAGAATAAAGTAGAAATCCTAATTCAAGATTGGGATTCTGTATTAATTTTAAGACTGTTATAAAAATCTATAATACTATTTAGATCAGTATTCCATTCAGATATTTTCATCCCATCTTCATTGTGCGTAGTACGCGACTCTATGAAGTTATTTATCTTCTCAGGAGTAAAACCTGGACACTCATCTAAAAAGAGGATGCTATTTTGTAAGAAAACTTCCTCACCTGCGAAATATATGATCCAAGCAAATATAAAATTTGTGTAATCAGGCTCATACATTGATACAGCTAGCGCTACAGGCTTTTTACTGTGTATACCCTCTTCAAGAGAAGTTCGCCAACTCTGCTTGTAATCCTCAAAGCTCCAATAAGATAAAGGTATGTGAACTGCTTCTGTAAATGTATCAATAATAATTGTTGCAGGCAGAACTAGCTCATTGTTTTCTCTGATGGGTGCATCACCGGGAAATATACCAAACATCAATCAGTCCTTAACTCTGTTCAGATCACTATCGTAAGTCCCCATTCGCTTGCCTCTACGGTCAAACATCTTCCAGCCATTAGTAATATTATGGCTATCAACATCGGGAGTAATATAGGTTTTACCATCAAAAAACACAGGTTGCCCATGTGAATTAAATGGTGCTTTAGGAGGAGCTATTCTCCGATCAAAGCCTAATTTCCCTGCTGCCTCTTGGGCTTCTTTTCCTTTCAGAGCCAGATAAGCTAAGTCGTCTTTATTCGGCTTTTCCGGGATCGGCGTAATTGTAGTATTTCCGCCAGTATCCGGCTTACCTTCCGTATTGCCGGTATGATTTGGCGTAATACCAGACCGATTCTCCTCATTGCCTGTATGGTTCGGTATACTACCCGGCTCTAACTGTTGTTTCCACCGGTATGATTAGGGTATTTCCTGATATCACCGGATTGATCACCGCCGGTATGTTCTGGTAGATCAGTTGGATGAGCAACTTGAGTGTATTTATTCTGAAGTGTATTTAGGTAACTCTGTGTAATTTCATCATTTCCCATCATCTGAAGCATAATCAGATGGTCTAAGTCTTCTGAAGAAATCTTATCAGCAATTTCCTTCGCTACTACTCCAGTTATACCCGCCTTAACACCTATCTCCAGGACTTTCTCTGCCACTTTGGCACGGCATGGGGCAGCTATTGCACACCCTTCCGTTACCAGTTTACCTAAGAAATTATTGTCAGCAACAACCCATTCCAGTGCGAAGTTGACCGCCAAGCACCTATTTTTTCTATGGTACTCAGTCAGTTACAACCTGTTTTTCCCTGTACGGTTTGACTCCCGGCCAATAACACCCCGACGCGACTTTTCAGCTCGATAAGCCACTTTGCCTTGATGTGATGAACCTCACCTTTAGAGTTAGATGGTTATCCAACATTTGGGGTACGGTCCACATGGGGGGATTTTACTTTAGGCAGTAATAATAATTTATTGTAGAAGTGACAATGTTTTTCACTGTTTCCTTTTCTAAAATAATATCAGTAACATGTGGTTTTAGTATTTCCTCCCAATGATATCCAACATCATCATTACCATTTAAAACACTCAGTTTTGCACCTAAGATTCTTATCATACTGCCATTAGATACAGCAAAAACATAACAACAGTCATTTTCTAAATTATATGTAGATGCTTGATATTTGTAAGAAGTAACAAAATCGTCTGATACTTCTTTCTCTGGTTCAGCCCGTTCAGGCAACATTGTTTTTAACATAGAGAAGTAAGCTTCTTTTTTTTCCATATTGAAAATATTATTATTTTCAACAGGTAATACCAAAGCATTACTATCAGATAAACAAAGGATATCTCCTCCTAATGTTGCTACTTTCGCACTATTTGGATACAGTTTTCCATCTATACAAAAATGAAATAAGCCATTTCTATATCCATTTTCTGTACTCCAATCAGATAAATACTCTATAAGTATGGCAAAATGATTTGGATCACCAAAAATCATAATTATCTCCATTTTCCAGGTAAACCAAGTTTCTTTTTAACGTCTGATGGAACGTCGCTCTTGCTTAATGCCGCACTTTTATCACCTGTGCTACCGGACCAATGCCACGTACCATCATTAGTATTGGTAAATTGATGTACATTACCATTACTATCCAATGCGTATCTTTTTTTACCACTTGCAACTGAATTGCCAAACAATTCGATCGAATTTTTAGGTTCAGTCCCGGCATTATGGTGATAACCTATTTGTCCTGGAGTATGTTTAGGGTTTGATTTATACACTAATCCATTATTAGTTGTCACAGGATCAGGAGCCGGTATAGCACTTCCCTTACCCCTTTTGCGCCAGCTTTACTGATCCCTCCGGCAACCCCCGCAGACGCCGCAATCCCCGTCTGCCCCATAATCTTCACGATTTCCTGGGTCGTTTCTTCTGAGCCACCGGTGACTTGGGCACGATGGAGCACTAAATTGCGGGAGGCATCAATATTCGACATCGCACCCCGTAAATCAGCCCATTCCCGCACTTCTGCCGGTGTGAGGGAATCCAGTCCCTGCATTCTGGCTTTTTCCTGAATTTCACTCATCCGGGCACTGTAATCACCCTGTAATGCTCGCAGCTCTTTGGCAACCGCAACACACTGGTCAGCGCCTGAACACGTTGCTATCCGCGCCTGAACCTGATCATATTCCTGCCGATATTTATCTCTGACCGTCGCACGACAACTGCTATCTCCCTGACAATTGACCAGTTCCTCGCTCCTTGAGCGATTCTGGTCAACGCTTAAGTGATTATTATCGACAACAAGCTGTACCCAGACTTGCGATTATATTGGCCGGAATTAAGTAGCTAAGGATCTGAAGAGGATTTTCTTTTGCGAATTTCTTCTATCTTCGCCAATACCCAAATTCCAATTCCAACAGGCAATCCTGCACCAACTCCTACTCTCGCAGTGTAAATAAAATCATTCCAATGATAATTAAAATAACCATTTTCAAAATAATAAAATGCAGGTACAGCTAACCCTGCAATAAAGGCCAAAAGAAAAATAAACGATGTCCAGTAAGCTGTAAGTAGGATAAAAGCTTTTAATCCTATTCGTTTATTTTCCATTTTTAGCTCCATTTTCTTTTATCTGGTTTTCAATACCAGTGCCTATTACTGTACCTACAACAGTACCTCCGATAGCCCCACCTATTTCTGACGCTACAGGACTGATAACGACAGGAGCCAGTTTATCTGTAATTATTTTTCCACCTTTAGCACCTGCTACAGTACCAACAGCCGCACCTATAACAGCTCCAGTTGCATCTTCACCTTTAAGCTTGCTACCTAGCCAAGCTCCACCAATATTTACCCCTTCTGTATATATCAAACCTTTACCTTGGGTTAATGCTCCCACTCCGGCAGCTATAAGCGTGTCAGTATAGCTGTAATTCTCGTTTGGTTTCATAGTGATAAGCTGTTTTCCGGTGTCAGATATTGCACCAAGTAAAGCTCCACCCACTACGGCTGCGGTCCCAGCAACAGGCGCAACTATAGTCCCTCCCACAGCAGAAGCACCTGCACCCCAAGCGACTAACAATCCTCTTGCCGGATCTTGCCCTTCCGGGTGATCACCTTTGGCATGTTTTGACAATGCAGCCGAAATCTCTTGGGGAGATTTACCTTCATTTAACATCGCAGCAGCCAGACTGGATGCTGACCGACCGTAATCTGCCATGCCTTTGGGTAAACTTAGGGCATTATTATCCGCCGCATTCTTCCCGGCCTGCGCACCAGTGAGGGCGCTGGCGCTGGAATCACCGGCAATGCCGCCGGCCAGCCCAGCCGCCAGGGTAGAGAGGGTGCTGATAGTCTGTTTCTGTTCCTCCGTTAACTCACTGACGTTAGCCTTATCGCCGTAAAGTTGCTTAATCAATACCTGAGCCGCCAGTTCACCAGAAGCAGCGCCGGCTGCTCCCGACAAGGCATTGTTGCCACTGACTTCCGCCGCCACGGCGCCCAAAATCGCATGGGCCAGCGTATTGGTGGCGATATCCACCTGATGGGTTTGTGGGTCAGTCGTCAGTTCTTTAATCACGCCAGCCAGATACGGCGAAGCACCGCCGGCCAACGCCTGACCAAGATTGTTCCCCGCCAGCCCCTGAATCGCTGCCGTAGCCGCCTGTAACGCTTTTTGATATTTGCCGCCGGTCCCCAGGCCGGAGTCATTCAGCGCCTGCGTGTAAGCGGTGTCATAA
>NZ_CAWNXG010000067.1:0-13224 GCF_963878145.1 Photorhabdus sp. S10-54
AAGGCAATGTCGTCACCAAAGTGGGTGACGGTATGCAGATTACGGCAGCAAAAGGGAAAGCTAACGTCACGACGACAGTGGGCAATGGTTTAAATGTCACCGCTGCTCATGGTGACGCTAACATTAATACCCATGTGGGGGATGGTATTTCGGTTAACGTGGCGTGGGGGAAATATAACGTCAATACCAAAGTTGGGGATGGCCTCAATGTTGCGGTAATGAAAGGCTTAGGTAATGCCAATATTCAAGTTGGTCATGGCTTATATGTTAATGCCTCTTATGCGCGCAACAACGTGGCGATTAAGATTGGTGATGGTGATTTTTACAGCTTGGCTGTGGCATCGAGTAATACAGAAAGCAACAAACTTACCTCTTTCTTCAACAATATCAAACAAACTGTACTCGGTGTGGGTGGCAGCCAGGCGATTAACTATCTGGTGCATGGGGATGAAGCTAACACATCGGGCACCCATAAAGGCAGAGGTGCGATTAACTTAACTGAAGTTTCCTCCATTGATGGTTTTAAGATGGATGAAATTAATCAAGTTGGTTCGGACTTAAACAATCGTCTGAGTAGTTCTGTAACAGCGGTAGAAGTACCTAATATTGACTCAATAGAAAATTCTTTAGCCAGTTCGTTGAATCGAAAAACGCGATCGGTATCAGATCGGAACGAAAATCTGATCGTCAATGGTAATTTTGAACAAGGTAATCAAGGTTGGCAGTCCACTAATGGTGTTGAGGCATACCATGTGGCGAGTGCTTACGGCCTTAATAATGCTGGTCATGGAAAACGAGTCAGTGAACTTGATGTGAATGTTAACACCACGCTTTCGCAGGAGTTGCAAAATCTGTCGGAAGGAGAAGTGGTTTCACTGAGCTTTGACTTTGCAAAACGTTCAGGTCTTGCTTCAGGCGAAGGTATGGATGTGATATGGAATGGTAAAAGTATCTTCACAACCTCTGGCAACGAAGTTGAGTGGCAAAATAAGGCCTTACAATTAACCGCACAAGAAGGTACTAACCGAATTGAGTTTAAAGGTACGGGCCAGAATGATGGGTTAGGCTATATCTTAGATAATGTCGTTGTAAAATCTGAGATGTCATTGATTTTGAATGGTGATTTTGAACGCGGTGATCAAAGTTGGCAATCAACCAATGGTGTTGAAGCATATCATGAGGCAAGTGCTTACGGCCTTGATAACGTAGGTCATGGCTCACGGGTCAGTGAACTTGATGTGGATGTCAGTACTACTATTTACCAGGATCTAAAAAACCGGTTTGAAGGTGAAGTCATTTCATTAAGCTTTGATTTTGCAAAACGTGCAAATAATATTATGCCTAATGAAGGCATGGAAGTTATTTGGAATGGTGAAAGTAAATTTACCATTACTAATGGTGATACAGCATGGCAAAGTGAAACACTGGAATTAATCGCTAAAGCAGGTACTAACCGTATCGAATTTAAAGGTATCGGCGATAATAATGGTATTGGTTATATCTTGGATAACGTTGTTGCAAAATCTGTAGGTACATTGCCAGCCAATAGTGTTACTGAATATGCTAGGCAAGATCAGGCGGCTAAAAATGCGTTAAGTGATAAAGAAAAAGCCGAAAAAGATCGTCAGCTTCTGGAACAAGAAAAAGAGAAACAACTGGCAGCGGTTGAAAAATCGAAATCTCAATTGGAATCAACGGATCAGGAAGCGCTTAACCAGAATGGGCAAGTGCAGAGTGATGCGATAAAAGAAGAAGCTCAGGCAGTGACTGAAGAACTGACTTTAATCGCTGACAAATTTAAACAATTTAAAGATGAAACTGATGGTAGTCGTGAGTTGGATAACCATTATCTCGACTACGCGGGTGGAATTTCTGAGGACATCCAGAAACGGTTGGATGATATCCGTCCGACATTAGAAAAACGGCTGGCAGAGATACATCGGGATACTATTGATACACAGCAAAAAGTAAAAGATGCTGTGGTGCTATCAGAAGCAGGCGCCGAAAAAGGTAAACAAAATCGAGATAAGGCGATTCTTGATGGTGTAGACGCACAATTCAAAGCAGATCAGAGAAAAGAAGAAGCACTTTCACAACAGCAGCAGGCAGAAAAGGCGAAGGATAACGCCAATATTGCGTATCAGAATGCAGAAAGCCGTGGTAAGCGTGATACTGTAGCGGCGGAAAGTAAAGCGGCTCAGACCCAAACTGATGCTAAAGGGGCGAAACTGAGTGACTCCAAACCTGCTCGTATTGGTGCAAGTGGCAGTGGCTTGTCAGGAGAAAAAGCCTATGAGTCAACGGGGGCGGGAGAAACCGGCAGCCATATTGATCCTGAATCGATGCCAGAAGCGAGAAACAGATATTATCAAGGACTGACCGAAGAAGAATTGCAAGCGTTGGAGAGTGCTAAACAAGCTGTTAGCCGGTTGCAGATCAACGCGGGAATTCGTGCAAAAAATACGGGTGTTTCGTTTATTCCTCGGTCTGTTGAAACACAATCTGACAGCATTGTGGTTCCTCTTTCACATGAGACGCGTGAACTCGTTAGAAAAGCGCCGATAATTTCTGGTATTAATCTGGAAGGATTGGGTGGCAGCAAGAAGAGGGCAGTCGATTCTTCCGTACTCAGTCGTGCACAAAAAATCGCCCATATCTACCGTTGGCTTGATAATGGTAACGATAATGTGTCGGACGAATATATTCCTGTTCCCGGATTTAAGCGTGTTAATGCAGATATTTCTGATAAAACCAGGCAACGGATAGTGACTTTTGTTGAACGGCATCTCAAGAATCCCAATGCCAAAAATAAAGTACCTGAAAATGAAATCACGTCTTTAGCGAAACTATTTGTTGACGCCACACTAGATTATGACTGGGATAAACGAGTTGAGTTTATTACAAAACTAGACAGTTATGGCTATAGCTTTGAACCTGCCCGCGATGACAAAAGTATTGTTTCATTCTGGTCCGGGAAGAGTTTTAGAAGGCATCGAGATGTTCTTGAGGCCGCTCAACCGGATGGTAAGAAAATTGTTTACGATGTTGATGTGCAGGGAAACGCTTTTGCGATTCAACTCAATCAGCAACTCATGCGTTGGGGAATTATGTACCTCGCCGATCCTGAAAATAGTGAACATAAAGCGCTAAGATCGGCAATTGATGCTGCTACGTATAGCAACACCGGTTTCTGGAGTTCCATCTATACCGCGGGATCACGTGGTGATGTTTATTTGATCTCTGAGGGGGGATTACGTCTTGGCAACTATTTCTGGAATGTTGAATTACCTGTATTGCGTAAACTACAACGTGAAGGATTAGTCGGTGATATTCGATTGTTGGATAAGCCGGCAAGTGAATATAAAGGGTTGCCTACCGAGTCGATTGGCCGCAAATTAACAGAGGCGGGTATTGCTGTGCAGGCGCGGTTTGATGCTTTGACTATTGAAGAACAGAAAAAACGGCTGTTAGCTAACCCCGGCGGCTATAAAGCCGATACCGTTGTTGATCTCGATATTAAGCTCAGTGCTGTCGACACGATGCTAAATCAAGCATTACCGTTTTATGGATTACGTACAGAACGTAACATATTAGTGAAAAAGAGTGGTGAAGGATTTGAGGTGCGTTCGTGGCCAGGTAATGGCAATGAATTTAAGAGAATTATTGTAAAAAATACCACCAGCAATAATCTGCTTAAAGCAGTTGAACGTTTTATTCTTGCTAATTACGACAATTATGCACAGTTACCTGATGAGCTATATTTCATTGAAGATCGGATTATATCTCATCATCAAGGACATACTCGAATTCTTACTGAGAAAGTGAATGGCATCTGGAAACCCGTACCAAAATTGATGTTGGTGAGTGAGTTCCAGCAAGCCGCATCTGTTGCAGGTAAAATTCGTGGTGACAGTTACCAAAAAGTGATTGATGCATTAGAGAGTTATCACCATGCTCGACAAGGAAGAAAAGACTATGAATTGGATGTGATTGGAAAATTATCCGATTTGCGCCAACAGGTTGAAGGATATCTCTTAGGTCATCCTGACTCAGGTCGTGTACCAGCAATGAAGAACTTATTGTCTCAAATTGACACGCGCTTTGAAGAGTCGATGGTGCTCGCTGAATCCACAGTGAGAATCCCAGAGCAAGGCGATTTCAGTAGTCTGTACGATAAGCTTGACAGTGCGAATCTCAAGGATTCAAAACACTTTTATGTTGATGAAAATGGCGATTTTGTCACTCGGGGTAAGGCAAATATTTATATTGACCAGAAAGCAGAGAATTTTGATAAAGCGGTCGAGCAAGTCAAAGCAGCGGTTATTAAAGAATATGGTCAAGATGTTTCAGATGCCGTCTTCTCGAATCTGAAAGCCAGTGATTTATCGATGGATGGTAAAGGCATTGATGTCTCTGGTTTAAGAAAAATCCATCAAGCGATTGAGCAGCATTTATCTCCGATAAGTGCCACACTGTTTGTTTGGAAACCAAGCGATCATAGCGAATTGGGTCACGTCGCCATGCAAATTGGTCAGGGACGTGCGCATATTAATACTGACGACGCAGGTGCTATCAATGAGAAAAATTATGTCAGTTGGTGGCCGTCGTTGAACCATAAAACTCTTGAAGCAGATGTCGCCTTTGAAGAGCATGATAAGTTCGGCCTGAAAGATGGTGATCGTAAATTACAACGTTTCATTGAAAAGCTGCAATTGGCACGAGGGATAGATATAACCTTCAAAGATGTTACTGAAGGCTTTGCTATGATGGTATTGGCAAATCCTACGTTGTTGCAATCAGCCGACATTCCTGAGCAGATATACCAGCCATTTGTTGAAATGTGGAATGATCATCAATATGAGATGGCCGATGTTGGCAGACTTTTTGCGGAAGAATTGCGATATCAAGCCGATAAAAATGTACAAGACCCTCAACTGGCAGAAAAACGTGTTGCTAATGTCATTCGTGAATTTAAAGAGCGAGAATTGGAGAATACTCGGGAATTTAAAATTAGCGAAGCCGATCAAGGGCGCGTATTCCGCATTAACCTTGAAGGTCTGGATGTGGCGGCAATGCAGACGGAATGGAATAAAATCAGTAGCGACCCTAATAAGCATTATCAATTGCTGACGAATAACTGTTCAAGCATTGTTGCCAGAGTATTAAAAGCAGGGGGTGCAGATAAACTTGTCGGCCATAAGTGGCTACCAAAGTTTGGTACCTGGACGCCAACTGAGTTGTTTAACTATGCTCAGGCACTTCAGGAAGCTCAGCTTGAAACAATAGCGAAAAAACAAAACCACTCTCCTGTGGAAGATTTAACTGCGTTATCTGGCAAAAATAAGGCATTAGAAACAGTCGTCATGGAGAATGATAGCACTCCATTATTGAATGAACTTATTACCAAGGATGGTTTGCGTAAAGAGGCCAAAGTTTTTGCTAAACCGATAGGTCCTTCTTATCAGGCAATTCTGGACGAACTTGACCGCATTCATAACCTGACTGGAAACGAGCAGTTAGCCGCAGGCTTCGAACTATATCAACGTATTACCCGTTACCTTGATGCACATCCTGATTCCAAACGTAATACCGCCTTGAGCAACGTACAGACGCAACTGAGGGATATTATGTTTAGCGGTGCATTACAGGAGGTGCGTAGCCCGTTGCTGGAGATAGCTCAAACTCGACCTGAGATGGCATTACGGATCTACCAGATTGCCCGCAATGAAGTTCGTGGTGATACATCAGGACTGACAGATCTGATGGTGCGTTGGGTGAAGGAAGATCCTTATCTTGCTGCTAAGTTAGGATATCAGGGGGAAATTCCCGCCGATCTCGCTTTTAATCCTAAATTCCATGTGGATTTAGGTGATCAGTTTGATGATTTCAAACAATGCCTGAGTCGAGCTCAAGATAAAGGATTACTGACTCATGCCCGGATTGATGAGCAGAATAAGCGGGTTCATCTCGGCTATAGTTATAATGAGCTGCTGGATATGACGGGATCTGAAGATGTGAAGATGGCGGTCTATTTCCTTAAGGAAGTCGCTAAACAAGCGGATCCAAATTTTGCTGGTTCACACGAAGCGATTTTACTTAATCGGTTTGCTAATCCTGCCTACTTGGTTCAGTTGGAGCGAGGTAGGTTGGCACAGATAGAAGCGATATATCACAGCTCCCGTCAAACAGATGTCGCGGCTTGGGACAAACAATATTCCTCAGACGCCCTGACACAACTCAACCGTCAGCTTAGTGACGGGGTAGATCTGAATAACCAGTTATCGGTGCTACTTAAGGATCGCCAAGGGTTGCTGATCGGTGAGAGTCATGGTTCAGATCTTAATGGATTGCGTTTTGTCAATGAGCAGATGGATGCGTTGAAAGCTCATGGCGTGACGGTTATTGGATTGGAGCATTTGCGTTCGGATTTGGCTCAGCCGTTGATAGATAAGTTCTTGGCAGGTGGAGATATGCCCGCTGAACTGGCCGCTATGATTGAGACCAAACATTTGCCTGTTGACTTATTTGCGCAGGCTAAAAGTAAAGGGATCAAAATTATTGCATTGGATGACAACAGCACGACTCGTCCGGCAATAGAGGGATCACAACATGGCCTGATGTATCGTGCTGGTGCAGCTAATAATGTGGCGGTTGGGCGGTTGGGACAATTAGCTGAGGGAGAGAAATTTGTTGCCATTTATGGTGATGCTCATCTGCAATCCCATGAAGGTATTGATCATTTTGTACCTGGCATGACTCATCGTCTCGGTTTGCCGGCCCTTAAAGTGGATGCAAATAACCGTTTCATAGCTCAGGCGGATGATATTAGCTTGCGCAAGCGTTATGACGATGTTGCCAATGTGCCGCGCATTCAATTGCTTAATAGTTTGCAAGCCACATCAGCGGTAGAGTTAGTTCATAAGCCCGTTGAGTTCTGGCAAACAGTAGAGGTAATGCCACAAACCGATGGTCGAGGGACCCGCTTTGATGGTCAAATGATTATCCAGATGGAGGATGATCCTGTAACAGCCAAAGCAGCGGCTAATCTGGCGAGTAAGCACCTGGATTCCAGCGTAGTTGTTCAACTTGATTCTGAGGGGAAATACCGCGTTGTCTATGGTGATTCATCTAAATTTACACCATCAGACAAGTTACGCTGGCAGATTGTGGGGCATGGTCGTAGCGAATCAGAGCGGAATAACACGCGTCTGAGTGGTTACAGTGCCGATGAACTGGCAATAAAACTCAAACAATTCACTCAGAGCTTTGGTCCAGCGGGTAAACCAGACCACATTAGCATCGTGGGTTGTTCGCTGATTAATGATGACAAACGAGATGGCTTTGCCCGTCACTTCATCACCGCCTTAAAAGGGCAAGATATTCACACAACTGTTTCGGCTCGTCGTAGTGAAGTTGCCGTTGATGTGACTGGCCGTAAATTTACCCAAAATGAAAATAATCAATGGATCAATAACCTGACTGATAACAAAGTCGTCTTGAGTTGGAATGAAAAAGGTGAACTTGAAACTCGTTCAGAGCGAGTGCGTCGCAATATTGCTGAAAGCGATATCAATCTTTCTCGTGTCGGTATAGCGGATGCAGATACGCTAGCCAAAGGTGCAATTGTGGATAATACAGATATTTTCACCGCACCAGAGAAGCGCAAAAATAAAATTGAAACCGATTCAAGCCATATATCGAATAACCAGCTAAGTTACTCGGGTAATATTCAGGTAAATGTGGGGAATGGTGAATTTAGTGCGCTCAATTGGGGAACATCGAACGTTGGCATCAAAGTGGGTACCGGTGGCTTTAAGTCGTTGGCCTTCGGAGATAATAATGTGATGGTGCACATTGGCAATGGCGACAGTCAACACAGCTTCGATATTGCCGGTTATCAGGCGCTTGAAGGGGCACAAATGTTTATTGGCAATCGTAACGTCAGTTTCAATAAAGGCCGTAGTAATGACCTGATTGTGATGATGGATAAATCCTTGCCAACGCCGCCGTTGGTTAATCCATTTGATGGTGCGGCCCGTATTTCCGGTGTGTTGCAAAGCATTGCTCATTCTGGTGAAGAGCAGGACTGGCTAGCGGCGCAAGATCAGCAATGGACAATCGCTGGTGCGAAAAAATTTGTTCAGGATATGTCTGGTTTGGACCAAACCAGCAGCGTTGACTATAAGACGCTGGTTGATTTGGGTTCTCAACATGAGCGTAGTAGCCGTGGTCTGAAAAGTGATACGGAAGCAGCGCTGAATAAGCAATTCAACCAGTGGCTAAGTAATAATGGCAACAGCGTTGATATGGGTAAAATGAGCCGTGCAGATAAATTCCGTCAGGCCAATGAGAAACTGGCATTTAACTTTGCAGTAGGGGGACAGGGGGCGGATATTCAAGTGACCACGGGCAACTGGAACTTTATGTTCGGTGATAATATCCAGTCGATTCTCGATACTAACCTGGGTTCGTTGTTCAGTTTAATGACTCAACAATACTCGACAACTGGTATAGCGAAGACAACGTTTACCTATAATCCGCAGGATTTGCCCCGCCAGCTTAAGAACAAATTGCTTGGCCGGTTAGCCAGTGTGAATGCAGATACCACTTTAGCGGATATCTTTGATGTAGATTACACTGCGGATGGTCGTATTGTCTCCCGTGGAGACGAGCCAGTGGATGGTGTGGCTATTCTAAAAGAGATGATTGAAGTCATTGGAAAATTCGGTGGTGAACAACTGAAAGTTTTCACTGATCCAGATCAATTGCTAGACGGCCTGAAATCTCACCTCAATATGGGGACGGATGGCATTAAATCCTTTGCTGAGAGTCATGGCCTGAAACAGAAAGAGCCCGATGAAAATGAAAAAGCGCAGAGCAGCACGTCAGCGACTATAGGGACGGAGAGCACCAAACCAGAGCGTGCACTTGGTTTTCATTCGCTGAATTTGCCTAACTTATTTGCGACGATGTTCAGTAAAGATAAGCAAGAAGAGATGAAGTCATTAGTGACCAATTTAAAAGGAAATCTAACCGCAGATCTGCTCAATATGGAGCAGAAAACGTTTGATTTCTTGCGTAACAGCGGTCATCTGCAAGGGGATAGCGATATCCATGTATCGTTGGGTAACTACAACTTCAACTGGGGCGGTGATGGTAAAGATCTTGGCGCCTATTTGGGCGATAACAACAACTTCTGGGGTGGTCGCGGGGATGATGTTTATTATTCAATCGGCACTTCCAACATCTTTGCAGGCGGTGCAGGCAATGATCTGGGCGTCCTGATGGGACGTGAGAACTGGATGTTTGGCGGTAGTGGTGATGATACCGCGGTGGTAGCCGGACGTATTAACCATGTGTTCATGGGCGAAGGTAATGACCAGACGTTTGTCTTTGGCGAAGGTGGCTTAATTAATACCGATAAAGGCCAGGATTACGTTGTTACTTCAGGCAACTACAACCGGGTGGATACCGGAGAAGATCAAGATTATGCTGTGACTATTGGTAATAACAACCGGGTTGAATTGGGTGCAGGCCATGATTTTGCCAGAGTATTTGGTAATGATAACCGGATTGACGGCAACACCGGTAACGATGTGATTAAACTGATGGGCTACCATGCGGTGATTAATGGTGGAGAAGGTGACGACCATCTGATAGCGGCCACTATTTCGAAGTTTAGTCAGTTTGATGGTGGTGATGGTCAGGATCTGCTGGTGTTAGGCGGTTATCAGAACCGTTTCCAGGGTGGTGCGGGTGTAGATAGCTTTGTGGTCAGTGGTAAGGTGATTGACAGTCAGGTTGATGATATCAATGCAGAAGATATGATTGTCTTTGACGGCATTGACTGGCAAAACCTGTGGTTCCAGCGTAGCGGATATGATCTGGTATTATCAGTAAACCGCCATACTGAGGATAAAACTGCTCAGGGGGCATTTGAATCAATAGGTTCGGTCACTTTTAGCAATTACTTTAATGGTAATCGTGCCAAACTGGTGGCGCAGATGGGAGATAAGAATGCATCGAGAGAGAGTGAGTTTACGGCGCTTTCGGATAATGCGGTTGATACTTTGATCCAGTCAATGAGCAGTTTTGCGCCGACAGCGGGTGATAATGGTTTTATTGAAAATCTGGACAGTAAGGCGAAAATTGCCATTACAACGGCGTGGTCAGATATCACTATTGGCAAGGCGCAATTTGCGTAATTAAGTCTCTAGAATAAAAGTAGAATGAGTAATAAAAATGGCTCACAGAATGAGTGAGCCATTTTTTACTGCTGAATAACGAATGTTCATTATATTATAGGTTATTCACTGACCTATGGTTATTTTTATTGATGAATTTTATTTATCATTATTATTTCCTGACTAAAAAAGTAGGATATTATTATCTCATTTACTTATATTGTTTTAATAGTTATAATCTGTGTGGTTATTTATGGAAATGGAATAAAATAATTGATCGTAATTGATGAAATTTTATATCTTAGCTTAGTCGTTACTTTATTATCTTATCTGTATTTTCAATATTATCGTGGAAAAAATATCTGCGTTAACGATCTTTTTGAATTTTTTATTTATCTCATTCGATGGATTTGTTTTAAGGTGTTTATATACCCTATGGATTTCAAGATGCATCGCGGCGGCAAGGGAGCGAATCCCCGGGAGCATAGATAACTATGTGACCGGGGTGAGTGAGTGCAGCCAACAAAGAGGCAACTTGAAAGATGACGGGTATAAATGCATCAAATTGAAACTTTTCTGAACTTAGTGTTTTCCTTGTTATATCCGTTTTATTAATAAATTACTTTTGGAAAAAAGTATGTCTGATAAATTCGTAAAAATAATAGCTGATGTTAATTTTAATAGCGGTTTTTTTCTTTATTTAAATTTTTGCTATTAAAAATCAGAAGATTTTACTGTTTTGTGAGAGATTGAATATTCAAAATAACTGCCCTATCTGTTAGGTGCAGTGGTTTTCTGCTTAACTTCAATAATAAATTAAAGGACTATTGATGGGGAAATCATCAAATAGAAGTACAGAGTACTTTTTTACTGGGAAATATTATGACGATAATGACGGTAACAGTATTACTGCTATTGGTGTTGGTGGTGAAGTTTATGCTTATGGCGGAAATGATGATGTTACTGTTGGTTCATTAAAGGTCGATGTATATCATACGAATGGTGAACTTTCGGTAAAGGGAGCCTCAGGTTATACCGGTATTCGTAAAACGGGAAATGGCGGCCTGTCATTTTCTGGTGCGTCCGGTGCGGCTTTTATTGATCACACCGGTGAGACGGGAAATTTAAATTATTCGGGTGCTGCTGGCTATAACAAACTGGTTCGTAAAGGTTTATCTGGAGATACAAGTTTTAAAGGGGCTGGTGGATACAATGAATTATGGCATGAAATTGATCAGGGAAATATCTATTTTGCTGGTGCAGGAGCAGCTAATAAAATTGACCGTACCTGGTTTAGTCATTATGAGGGTACTCAAGGAGATGTAACATTTAACGGCGCAGGCGCTGCAAATAGTATCGATTCGCGGATAGAAAGCGGTGACGTCATTTTGAATGGTGTTGGTGCTGATAATCATATTGTACGTAAGGGTAGAGAAGGTAACGTTATCTTGCGTGGTGCGGGGGCAGCGAATCGCATTGAACGTATACGTCATAGTGAAGATGGATATGAACAGACACAGGGTAATATTACTCTTGAAGGTGCGGGTGGTTATAACAAACTCTATTCTGATGTTGCCCACGGTAATATTCATTTTACTGGTGCAGGAGCTTATAACGAAATTACCCGAGCAGGTACGAAAAATGAAATAGAATTTGCTCAGGCTAAAGATATTGTTATGACATCAGCAACAATGGAGGGATTCTGGATTCAACAATCTCAGCAAGTTAAAGCAGTTAAATCCTCTGTAGAGCCTGATACTTATCTCTTTGCCATTGCCAATAATGTTAATACTAAAGTTGTTTCTGTGCGGCTGCAAAATAATCCTGATACCGGTAAGCTCCGTTATTATTCCACTTCTTGGTATAAGGAAGGTAATCATCTTAAGGATATTGCTAAGGAAAATATCAACGTAAATAATGGATTTATCCCCGTTAAAAGGGAAGGTGCTATTACGCTTGCTGATATTAATTTTGTATATCGACAAGAAACCACAATACAGGGCGTTGAGGAGGAATTATTAACCGATAAATGGGTGAATTATTCCTATGGTACTAACATTGAAGCGAAAAATGTCACACTGGGTAGTGCCAAAATGGGAGGATACGCGATCTCTTCTAATGGGCTGAAAATTGATGTCTCTCCGGTTAAATCAAATGAGCAACCTGATACTTATGTATATGCAATATTTCTGGAACCTTATACCAAAGTGGTTGAGGTTAAGTTGGCGAATGATTATGAAACAGGAAAGCTGAAATATATTGCAAAATCTTGGTATAAAAAAGGTGACCATACTGGCCGTTTAGCGGATGAAAGTTTTTCCTATCCTCGCGGTTATCGATCAATTGGGGCTGGTTATACGTTAAGCCAACTTCATTATGATTTAAATATATCAGATGATGTTGCTGATTGCTTGACGGATCTTGAAGGTTATTCTGAGCAAGATCTTATCAAATCATCAAAGAATGGTGGTGATAGTTCCGGTAATATTTATTTCATCGGTGCTGGTGGTGGAAACGTTATTACATCCAATGTGACGCACGGTAATATTAATTTCGCAGGAGCGGGGGCGGCTAACATTATTCTGCACAGTTCAACATTCGGTAATACGTATTTTGAAGGGGGCGGTGGTGCTAACGTCATTGTGAAAAACGGTGAAGAGGGCAATCTATCGTTCCGTGGTGCGGGCTTAGCCAATGTCTTGGTGCACCAAAGCCTGCATGGAGAAATGGATATTTATGCCGGCGGCGCAGCAAATGTTCTTGTGCGGATCGGGGATGGACGATATCTGGCTCATCTTCTGTCCTATGGCAATATCTCGATCCACAAAGGCAACGGTAACAGCCGGGTGTTGATGTTGGGCGGGTACAACACTCATACCCAAATAGGTAATGGCAATGGGAACTGGTCCGGAACGGGCGGTTTTAACGTCATCACTCAGGCCGGAGCAGGGGATATCTCTTCTGTACTTTTAGGTGGCGCTAACGTACTAACTAAGCTCGGTGCGGGAGATCTGGTTACCGGTATGTTCGGTGGCGCCAA
>NZ_CAWNXG010000068.1:0-12439 GCF_963878145.1 Photorhabdus sp. S10-54
CGAAAAGCGCGTCAGGGGGTTTTGGGTTCGGCGGTGAACGCACATTGGAAAAAAACGGGGTGTAACTGACTGAGGGCATTAGGAAAATCGGTGTTCGATGGTTAACTTCGCACTGGAATGCGTTGTTGTTGAGAATAACTTTTTGAGCGCTGACCAAATCGATGATTTTGCGGCCAGAGCCAAAGGGTGCGAGGCGCGTGGCGACTGCAATCAGATCGTGAAAGAAATGGAAGATTTGAGTCTGACGCAACGCAATGAGTTGATTGTGACCTGTGCTTCCGATCCTGCGGCTTGTAAAGAAAAATACGGTGAACTCCCCGCCAACAGTATGTTAGTACGTCAGGCGATTGATAAGGCACTGGGTGAAGATATTCCATGGAGCATGAAGAATGATCTGTCTGTTTTGCTGATGCAGCAAATGGATGAATCAGGGATTGTGACCAGTACGGAGTTTGCGCAGAAACTTGAGAAACAGTTCGGTCTGGATAAGCAGCGTGCGGAAATTTTGACGGGTGCCGCATTAGGGGCTGTAACCGGTGGAATGAGCAACAGAGGGGGTAAGCCTGGTGCCGTCACCGAAGGAAAGAATGTTGTTATCGTAGACTCAGGTAAGAAGAGGGCTTGGAATAAGACGCTGAATAAACCTGAGCCGAATACGGTCTATCATGTTGATGGAAATAAAACATTCCAGACCGATTCACTTGGTCGCACTAGCCTTGCTGAAGGATCTCTGTCTTTGTCCAAGAATGATCGTAATACTTATCAACAGTGTAAAGCCGGTAAATGTGGTAATCCAGGAGATGAAGGTGGTCACTTAATCGCCAGTATATTTAATGGGCCTGGTGAAAAATTAAACCTTGTGCCAATGGATGGAAACCTGAATAAAGGTGCTTGGAAACAAATGGAAAATACTTGGGCTAGTGCTTTGAAGGAAGGTAAGCAAGTTGATGTTAAAGTTGAACCTGTTTATAAAGGTAATAACGTACGTCCCGAAAGTTTTAGCGTAACGTATTCCATTGATGGAGGTAGGCCAATAGTGAAAGATATTAGCAATATACCTGGAGGCGGGAAGAAATGAAGGAATTAGATACTCTTCATAATAAAATTGGTCAATTGCTTGTTGATGCTGGCCCAGAGGATGCACGGGAAATAATTGTGTGTGCTAGGTTATCTCCAGAAGGTGATACTTGCGAATATGAGTATGATTATACAGATAACAAAGGGCATCAAGACTGGTTTGTCCCTGATAAAAACGCTAGCTATGATCTTAGATTATTATTAGTAGAATTGAGGAAATACTACATAGAAAACCATCTCACTAATGGGCTTCCGGCATGGAATGGTTGTTTAGTTAAAGTGGATCTTGAAAAGATGAAGATCAATATAGAATTTAAATACGAAGACTAACCAGAAAGAGATCCCAGCCGAGGTGCTGGGATTTTTCCTTTAGTCGTCAACTGTTCTCAACAAGCCGGATAATCAACAGCCCGTGCTCAATGCAGACCTGCCGGCTGCCCGGTCATAAAGCCCGCCTCTTCCAGCCAGTTGCCCTTAAGATGCAAACTGGGGTGCTGGCTGTAATAGCGGGTCATGCCAGTGTGGCGGTTGGTGTGACATCGGCTGATATAGCCGATTTTATAGCGGCGTTGCGCTTTCGAACTACCTGAATTTACATTAACCTGAAATTTGCTTAAGAAAGAAACTAAGCGCCTGAGGCACGATCAAAGTTTTTGTCAAAGAAAACAAAATTGTGGAGATCCTCAGGTATGTCTAATTTAGAAGAATTTGACTGCTGCGTCGATGACTTTTGCCAAAAATTTATTCCTTTCTGGCATCAACAGTTAATTGAAAATAGCTTACTCTCCAAATCCTCAGTCGAAACCCACGATGAAGTGCATGAACGCCGGGCACAGAGCACCACGCTTAGTGGCGACCGCATGACCGTACAGACCAGGAATAACCTCAACATCATCGGCAGCAACGTAGCCGGTACTCAGGATGTTAATCTGGCCGCAGGCAATCAGCTCAACCTTCACGGCAGTGATGTGGTAGCGTGCCGCGATACGCAACTTTCCGGTCAAAACATTAACATCACCAGTGCAGAAAACAGCCACACCGCTATCACCAAAACCGAACAGAAACAAAGCGGCCTGACCGTAGCCCTATCCGGCACCTCAGGCGGGGCCCTGAATTCCGCTATTCAAACGGCTCAAGCCGCCAACAATGAAAGTGACAGCCGTATCAAAGCCGCTCTTAGCGGAGTCCAGGCAGCCCGTCTGGCCGATGCTAAAGGCGGTGACGACAAAGCCAATAACAATCTGATAGGGGTCAGCCTCTCCTACGGCAGCCAGTCCTCCCGGTCAGAACTGAAACAGCACCAGACCACTCAACAGGGCAGCAGCCTGATGACCGGGGATAATCTCACCCTCACCGCTGCCGGGACACCAGATCAGAACGGCGATATTCGCATTCAGGGCGGCCAGTTGCAGGCAGGAAAAGACCTGCAACTTAATGCCAGCCGGGATATCCAGCTCGCCTCCAGCCAGAACACCGAACAAACTACCGGCAAAAACAGCAGTCGCGGGGGCTCACTGGGCGTCGGTTTCACTGCCGGACCGGGGGGCACGGGTATCAACCTCTCCGCCAGCGCCAACTACGGCAAAGGCCGTGAAAGCGGTAACGGCGTCAGCCATAATGAAACTACGCTGGATGCGGGACAAACCGTCACCCTCAACGCCGGCCGGGATGCCTCGCTCAAAGGCGCTCAGGTCAGTGGCGAACAGATTACCGCCGACGTCAAACGCCACCTGACGCTCAGTAGCGAGCAGGACAGCAACCGCTACGATATGAAGCAACAAAATGTCAGTGCCGGCGTTAGTGCCACTATCGGCTCAGGTGGTTCATTGAACCTCAGCGCCAGCCGCGACAAAATCCACAGCAACTTTGACTCCGTACAGGAACAAACTGGACTGTTCGCTGGTAAAGGCGGATATCAAGTGAAAGTGGGGGAACACACCCAGCTTGACGGCGCAGTAATTGCCAGTACCGCAGACAAAGACAAAAACACCCTCGATACCGGCACTCTGGGCTTTGGCGACATTCAGAACAAAGCGGATTTTAAAACCGAACACCACAGCGTAAGTGTCAGCACCGGCGGTTCAGCAGGCGGCATGTTTCTCAGTAACATGGCGGCCAATACTCTGGGCGGCGCTAACCGGGAAGGCCATGCCCAAAGCACTACCCATGCCGCGGTCAGTGACGGCGCCCTGATTATCCGGGATAAAGACAACCAACAACAGGATATCACCACCCTGAGCCGGGATACCGACCATGCCAATAATGCTCTCAGCCCTATCTTTGACAAAGAGAAAGAGCAGCAACGACTGAAACAGGCCCAACTGATTGGTGAAATCAGTACGCAAGTGATTGATATCGCCAGCACTGAAGGGGACATTATCGCCACCAAAGCCGCCCACGCTAAACTGGAGAATATCAGTGAACCGGACAGAAAAGCGGCCATTAAAGTACTGGAGGATAAAGGTGAAACCGACATCACCCCGAAACTCATTCAAGACCAGATTTACAAAACCGCCTATAATCAGGCATTGAATGAATCTGGCTTTGGCACCGGTGGGAAATACCACACCGCTCTACAGGCCGCCACTGCGGCCATTCAGGGACTCGCGGGCGGAAATATTGGTCAGGCGCTGGCGGGCGGCGCTTCCCCTTACCTGGCTGGCGTGATTAAAGACCTGACTACCGACCCGAAAACCCATCAAGTGGATGTCGTGAGCAATACTCTGGCCCATGCGATTCTGGGGGCAGTGGCCGCTGAAGTCAGTGGTAACAACGCGCTGGCCGGTGCGGCAGGCGCAGCGGGCGGTGAACTGGCTGCCCGGGAACTGATGAAGCACATTCACGGCGAAAATGTTAAAGTCAGTGACTTAAGTGAAGAGGAAAAACAGACCATCAGCACCCTCTCCACTCTGGCAGCAGGTCTGGCAGGCGGCATTTCGGGAGACTCCACTGGCAGCGCCGTCACCGGAGCACAGGCTGGGAAGAATGCGGTGGAGAATAACTTCCTTACGGCCAAAGATGTTTATGAACTGAAAGAAGAACTACTGGAAGCAGAAAAGACTGGCTCAGATAAGCAGGTAATTTACGACAAGTTTAAGGAGCGCAGCGAGAAAAACCGTCTGGAAGGTGTGGCGGATAACTGTTCCCATAATCCGGGCTGTGTGGTGTCCGTCTGGGAAATGATGAACTCGGGAACAGACGCCGCCAGTGGCCTGAACCGAACTTCGCTCTTCTCCAGTCTCAGCAGTGAGGAGATGGCACAGTTAAACCGCTTTGTACAGGCAGAGAATGCAGAAAGTGCCCAAGCGATTTACCAGTCGCTACCGGATGTAGTAAAGAAAGCTGTTGAAGGAAAGGAGTTCGCCGAGCAGTTTGGTATAATGCCGAAAGTGGGCAGCAGTAGCGGAATAATTGGACTGGGGATAGCAGGGAGGAAGCCCGCAGCAAAAGGCACGCCAGAATCTGCCGCTAAACAGGAGAATCATCCAAGTACGGAAACTACAAAAGTACCTCACAACCAAACTGTAAAACATGCTAATAAGACTTTTGAAATTAAGTCACTCCCGGATATGCATGGTAAAGAGCATATTACAGCAGTAAAAGGTGATGCCAAAATACCTGTTGATAAAGTAGAACTGTATATGCGTGGTAAGGCAGCAGGTGATCTTGATGCACTTAAAAAAGAATATAATGCACTTAAAGATTTGCGGATTCAGAACCAAAGAGAATTTGCTAAAAATCCAGAAAATAAGACAAATTTATCTATTTTGGAGAAGAAAATTCACAATGTTGAACGTTCCCAAGAGATGAATAAAGTGTTAAATAACGCCGGTCTTCCTGATACTAAAACTAATAATAATATGATTATAGGCAAACTGTTGGATTCAGCAAAAGATGTTACACCTGAAAACAGGAAAACGTCAGTTGTTGTTTCAGGAAACAATGGATCGGTTAGAGTTTATGCAACTTGGACAATCTTACCTGATGGTTCGAAGAGGTTAGCTACTGTTCAGACAGGAACTTTCAAATGACAGAAAAAATAGAACTTAACGAATTAGTTTCAGGATTAGAAAGCTATCTTGAAAATGGTTATATAAATGCGGATTCATATGAAGATCCTGCGGATGATGCAATAGATTATCTAGGAGAACTATTGTTGAAAGATTCTGGATATTGTTTGCATTTTTGTAAAAAAATCCTAAATTCGAATCATCTTGATGGTAATTTTGTTAAATCTATTGCTTTAGATTTTTTGATTTTATCGGAATCTAATTGGTTGGATGCTTTTAATTATTTACTCAATAAAGCTGAAAACCTATCTATTCCGGAATTAGAAAAAGCATTGTTTTACTTCTATTGCGCAAAAAATGATCCAGAACCACATCCTGTACCAGAAGGTCTTTTTGAGAAATTAGTAAAAAGATATCAGGTAGTAAAAAATGAACCCGAAGCAAATTTTTATCATCTAGATGAAACGTACAATGATTTTATTAAAGCACATTCATTGGATTTTTGACTAGCTATCAGGGTAAAAGATCCCGGTCATAATGAACTGTCCCCGAAAATTGGATACCCAACAAGTAGGGGAAAGTTCTGTATGAAGAAATACAGGAAGCATTTGCTCAATATTATCTTTCTACCGCCAGATGAGATAACTAGATGCTTACACTTTATTCAGGGTGAGCAAAGTGGATTTAACCGTCCAACAGGACATCACCAACCTCGGCAGACAAATTTAGGTCCGTGACCATATTTCTGCATTGGCAGGCCGGAATATCACCAGCGCCTCTACCCTGCGTGGAAAAATACTTTTTGTATGTCAAAAAGACAGAGATGGAGAAATAAAAAAATGTGGCCTTTAGCTGATAAGTTATTATCTATTTGCAATAATGACATTTCTTCTGTTAAGTCAGAAAAATACATTACTTCTGTTTATGGGCCATCATTAGTAGATGAATTAAGTTATCTATTAACGAAAAAAAATGGACTTTATGGGTTTGAGTCAGCCTTACGAGTTTTTCCATATGAAACAGTGAGCGAAGAAATCGGCCTAATAGACTAGAAGAACAGTGAACTATGGATTGACTCATATGAAGATATGGCTAAAGACGCTCTTTTTTTTGCAGAAGACACTTTGGAAATCAGTTTTGTTTAAAAGGTGATTACATCTATACATTCGATCCTGAAACGGGTTTATTTGATAAATTGGCTGAAAACATAAATGAATGGTGTGGAATTATATTGGAAGATTACGAAGTTCTAACTGGGTATTATTTAGCACATTCTTGGCAAAAAATTAATGGCCCTATTCAATCTGGTTATCGTTTAATACCTAAAGTTCCCTTCGTTGCAGGAGGAGAATATAAACTGGAGAATCTTTATTTAGCCCGTTCATTTGAAGCTATGAGGATTAGAGCTAATTTTGCTCTGCAAATACGGAATATCTCTGATGGAGAGAGTATAAAAATAGGTATAACAGATTGGAGATAACATGCAATTTATAACAAATTAAAATAGAATTTAAACCAATATGAAGTGCCTCAAAGAGTTGAGCAGTTTACACTAAACGGCTAATGATACCTGACTCAGACCATTTAATTTTTAGCCATGCTCTCAATTTGCTGAAAAACTTATTTAAAATACAAGATGTCGTCTCATCATCTAACATTTCAGATACAGATTACCCGCTAAAAATATTATCAAAGTCGTCTCCTTTTAGAAAATAGATTATCTGATTAAATTATTCATACGACTATCCTCCATTTTTCATTGATAGCTTTATGACATACAGGGTTTAAACTACTATTAAAAGTCATTTTTTTAATCTCTCCTCGTTAAACACGCACTCACACACTGATTTTTTCAATCAAGATATAATATTTAAATATTCAACTAGGCGTGTTTTCATGGCAAAACAAAACGTAGTAGAAACAAGGTTAAATCTGCGTATAAATTAAAAATTTAAAAATACGGTAAAAACCGCAGCATCTGTTTTTAATACCGAATATGACTGGTTTCATTAATACAAACAGTAAGTAAAGAGGCTCAGAAAATGATTGAAGAAAATTCTAAAATTATCTTATCGCTAGAAGATAAAAAGTTAATCCTCTATCTATTGAATAATCCTCCAAATCCTAATAATAAATTAAAAACTGCTGCTTTGAATGAATTACTGGATACTAACGTGATTTCGGGAACAAAATCAATACCCAGAAGGATTAACAGACAACTTTATTATAGCACCGTGACTTTAGCATGGCCTCGGTGCCGCCGGTGTAATCCTTCCGTTTTTTCGGAGAAAACCTTTTAATTTCCACCTAGTTTTCAATGTATATCTTAGCTATTTTCTCAAATAAAGAGCTTTTACTAACTTCCCTTAGCTTTAATATATCGTTGGTAAAAGAACGTAGGAAAATAGATGTAATATTTTGTTCCATAGCATTTACCTGTTTACCCTCTTTATCCATAGTCAGAATATTGTAAATTAAGTTCTCTTTTGCAATCGTTTGATTAGGTGAATTGCATGGTGATACAAAATATAATAAGTCATTTCCCCTCGGTTGAAGATAAATATGTTCATACTGACTATTCTGTTTAGGCGCTAAGTAATAGGGTAAAACTGTTTCAATCGGATTACATACTCTATTCACTAAATTCTCATCTTCCAAAGCATATTCAATATTATCTATTTTCTGATTACCGATGATCCTGGGAATTCTATCCGAGTGATATCGACTAAGACATATTTTTTCAACATTATCAAATAAATAAAAAGACTCATTATAAAGTTTTGGGATTTTTTTCATAAATTTACATTTTTCTTCAAGGGCCGACTGACTCTCTACAAGTGAATGCTCATTGATAAAAAGCGTTTTATTATGAATATCAATATCAACTATTGAAGCAAGTATTTCCTTATTTTTCTTATACTCCGCTGGAATCCTAATATATACAAGAGTTATCTTTAAATCTGGAAGATCAATTTTTTCAATCTTCTTCTCTTTGAAAATATTCTCTTTTAGCCAAAGTTCACTCTTGATCTTTTGGATTTTTATAAGTATTTTGTCGCTTAATTTTTCCAATCCGGTTTTCTTATCGTTTTCCACAATATTATTATCTAAATCTATACCCTGAATAACCGTTTCATCTTGTGCTTTAAATCTATTAGATTTCAATTTCGTATAGTAATCCGCTTCAACATTATCTATTCCCTTTTCTCTCATAGGCTTAAATGCATCCCATGTCGTGTTTTTAGTTTCACCCTCAACCAATACACTGGTTTTAGATCCATCATCCAATGAATTGAAAACCAAATAGTTTTTATTTTTATCCAATGCGTTAAAATCTTTAGCAGAGGAATAAGTTAATTCTTTTAATTCAAATATTTCCTTAATCTCTTTTTCCAAAAACATTTTGGATTTACTATCAGCAGAATGCTCTGGAATTCGAGCATCTATTAATACCAGAGGATATGATAAATTCTTATTAACAGTAATAAAGTCATGAAATATATAATCAGCTTTAAAGTATCTTTCATTAAAAGAGATCTCTGCATGATTTAATAGTTCTTTTATTTTTTGTATAATCAAGTTATGAACATAATTTTTACTATTTCGATATCCTTTCATGAATCGCATGAATTTTTTCTTAGAATATTCATTTGTATTGATATTATCTTTGACTTGAAAATTATTTCCTTTAGTCCTATACCCAATGGATTTCAAGATGCATCGCGACGGCAAGGGAGTGAATCCCCGGGAGCATAGGTAACTATGTGACCGGGGTGAGCGAGTGCAGCCAACAAAGAGGCAACTTGAAAGATGACGGGTATAAACAACAATTGAGTTTCTTCTGTATTGAATGAATCCACTTTTTTTCAATTCTAAAGACCTTTCTATGTAAATTTACGACTAACTCTTTTTGATAAAAGAAATGAAAACGTGGATAAAAAGCATCAATTATATTCCCTCTCTGTTCTTCTGATAAATAAATTCGTGAATTATAAAATACAGGTTCTATTTCATAATTCTCTTCAGGCTCTTTAAGAAAAATTCTTTTAATATGAAATCCCACAATCGCAGAAAAAACATTGCATAAAAAATTGCTATTTTCTTCAAATTTATCAATAAACCCTTTTATGTCATATTCCTGGTCGGAAAGATAAAAAAAGTGAACTGCTTTACAGACCGCTGACAAACCCCATTTAAAATAATGAGGTTTGTTTTTTTCATTATGAAAAATGCTGTGTCCATTTTTTCTCACTAAGCTGGTCTGAGCACTCACCCAGATGCCATTTTGGACCCTGCTACACTAAATATTCCCCCATCCACAGATGAAAATCAGCAACTCTATCTGCTTGATATTTTGAACTGTTGCCACCAAAAGGCATTGTATTTTCACTTTCAGCAACCCACAAAAACGGGCCTAATGGTGCCCATGATACTGCTTTAATAGGCACAGGGGGGCACAGCTCGCTGTTCGTTCCTTGATTTGTGCAGATTGATACTGGTTTTCAAACGGGTGCTGTCAGTACAGAGTACCCGTCCACCGACCAATCTTTTGGCGATCGCTTACTCAACAATGTTGTAAAAAATTTGCCGGAAGACCTCGCTGTGACTGAAACGACGACGACATTTCTGACTCAGGGTTGAGGCATCAGAGACCTTCTCTGTCAGTCCGAGGCGCAGAAACCAGCGGTAAGCCACATTAACCTGAATTTCCTGTACCAGACGGCGTTCACTGGAAATACCAAATAAAAATAGTCCAGTAACATCATCTTGAGCAACATAACTGGATCGATAGCCGGTCAGCCATTATTGTGGCAATACAATGGGACTACTAATTCGCGGATAAATTAGAAATCAATGACGGCATCGACTTGACGGACCAAATGATTTTTAAGGACCAGCTCATCAAACAAGAGCGTTTCTGGTGGGAGAGGGTGGTGTTCTTAACATGGTGGCAAGCCCGGTTTATTGAACGGAGCTTAATTAAAGCAAATTGCGGGGTGAAAAACCAAAACTTTGTCAATAACCTGATCATAACATATTATTAACATTTATTGTGATATAAATCACAATTAAAAAGACATTGTAAATATTATAAATTATATATTGAGGTGACTTTATGAAAAGTCATTTTTAAAATTAAATCGAGGATATAAACATGCAAAAGAAAACATCTGTTGAAGTTGAAGATAAAGAAATGACCTGCGGTTCATACAATAAATAAAAATATTAGCGTATGGCTAACCAATTTGGTTGGCCATGTTCTACATAAGGAGGCGGGCATGAGAATAGCATGTGGTTTTAATCCTAATTTTCTTAGCGGTGAAATACACATACCGAGTAAAGTATCGATGATAGAATTAGGGATTACTGCATACAATATTTTATCAGTTGCAGAAAAAAGAACTCCATTCGAAAGATACAATGGAAAATTCTCTCTTCACATCGCCAGAAGTGCAATAACAGAAGATATGCAATCAGGCTGTAACTATATTAATAACATTATGCCACGAATAATCAATACGGAAAAAACAATTAGCATTGGTTTTCATTTGTGTGGAAGTAGAAAGGATAACATTGGTAAGTATGGTTTTACTCCCCATTATGAAAGAAGCAAGAGGAAAGAAAGAAATGCTATAAATTTCTTAAAAAGGGTTTCTCAAACATATCAGATAGATACATGGATAGAAAATTCAAACTTTTACTCTGGTGAACCAAGTGAGATCTCTAACGCGATAATGAGCGCGAATTACATAAGTAAAGAAAGTAATTCTATACCCTATGGATTTCAAGATGCATCGCGACGGCAAAGGAGTGAATCCCCGGGAGCATAGCAAACTATGTGACCGGGGTGAGCGAGTGCAGCCAACAAAGAGGCAGCTTGAAAGATGACAGGTATAAACAAATAGTTGACCTGGCTCATCTAATCATCAATTCAGTAAATGCAAAAGTTGATCCTCTTATATTTATTGGAATGATAGATTGGGATAATGTAGTCGAGATTCATCTATCAGGAATAATTGAGGGAAAGGATGGGACATTTCATGATGGACATTCAGAGAGAGTTCATCATATTGTTTGGGATTCTTTTGAGAAAATAATTTCCAGCAAGTTAATCAAAGAAAGTTGCTATATAAATATTGAGCACACAGAAAATTCTTGGTTAAAGAACTTATCTGGTTATAATAATGACTTTGAAAAGCTGAATTCAATATTATTAAAAAATAAAGAAACAAGTAAACCCTCAAATACCAACATGAATGATTATGCGAAATCATACCTATCAAGAACTCTGCTAGCAGCCATAAAAAACAGGAAGGAAATTGAAATCGCTAAGTCGGAAAACATTGAGTCACTTATATCTAGTTGGATATTAAGTATAGAAGGAAGTGAAGTAAACTTATGCCTAACAAAAGAAGAGGAAGATGAAACTATAAATTCAGTTCATTATTTAAAATCATTCGAAAGTTTTGTGAATAGGTGAATCATGCAAATAGGAACCAATTGGTCTGGAAATAGAGAACTAAGCATTCTAAAGGAAATAATATCACTAAGAAAGGTCGACTTCATAGAGATATTAATAGATAACTTTTTGCAGTGCTCTCCTGACTCAATACTTGACATAAGCAAAGGATTACCGATAGCGTTTCATATCATGAACTCTAAATATATGCACAGAAGCAAACAAGATTTAGAGAGTATAGGGAAAAGAATAAGAGTACTCCAAAAAGAACTAAATCCCATATATATATCTGATCATGTTGGTGTTTTTTATCATAATAGCTATCCTTTACCAACAATGGGTGAAGTAGATTACTCTTCTGAAAAAGATAAATACTTCGATTCAGTAAGCCTTTGGCAAGATATAATTGGCGAAAAAATTTATTTAGAAAACTTCCCTTCAATACTTGATGAAAACGCTAGGCTACAACCAGATTTTTTTAAAGAAATGACAAAAAAATGCGGCAATGGACTTTTGTTTGATATATCAAATGCTGTGATTGCACAAGAAAACACGGGAACCCCATTTGAAGAATGGCTTGATATAGAAATGAACCATCTTCACATTGGTGGTTATGCAGAAACATCATTACGCCCTAGTTTCTTGGTTGACACTCATGCAGATAGAATATCTAATCTTTGGTAGATTCACATAATAAGTGCAACATCGTTAATCTGGAAGTAAACATGTTCGTATTCCCTTAAATAATTCATTCGGTGTTTTCCCACCCCGTGTTTTTCGGGGGCGATTATTTAATCGGTTTACCACAAAATTTATTTCCTGATCAGAGATTTCATTAAAATCGGTTTCCTTTGGAAAGTATTGTCTGATTAACCCATTGATATTCTCATTG
>NZ_CAWNXG010000069.1:0-12229 GCF_963878145.1 Photorhabdus sp. S10-54
ATGAAAATCTTAAAGTTACAGCGAAAGACGACCCCATCCTCTTTCTTGACGCGGTTCACCCGGCTCAAGGTACTAAACTCGGTTATGGCTGGATGCGAAAAGGCGAGAAAAAAACAGTCAAAACAACGGGAAGCCGAACTCGCCTGAATCTATTGGGCGCACTCAACCTGAATGCCGTTGGTCGTACGGTGTTCCAGGAATATCAAACCCTCAATGACTACAACATTTGCTGTTTTTTCAATGAAATAAGAAAGTCTTATCCTGACTATCATCAAAAAATTCATCTTATTGTGGATGGGGCGGGTTACAACAAAGCTCATCTTGTGAAGGAGTGGGCTTATGTTAACAATATTGAGTGACATTACCTTCCTCCATACAGCCCAAATTTAAACCCGATAGAGCGATTATGGAAGGTCATGAATGAACATGTTCGAAATAACCGTTATTTCGCTGATAAACATGAATTTCGAGACAAAGTCTTCAAATTTTTCACCACAACGCTACCTGATATAGCGGACTCGCTGACGTCCAGAATTAACGACCATTTTCAGGTGCTAAAAACTGCATCTTGAAGTTTATTGGGTATAGATAATTAAGTAAAGAGAAAAGCTAATATTGTGGAGCCAAAACTCATTTTTCTTTCCGCCAGAAACGAAAAAGAGATATTTTCCTACACTGTAGCGTGAAGCGACGAACAAGATAGTTTGCTGTCAATTCCAGTGCCAAACACATCACGAAATAAATTAACGCGATAAATAAAAAGACTTCTGTCGGGTAAACCATGCTGTGGTTATTAACCTGAGTCGCCAGAAATGATAGTTCCGCCACTCCAGCGATATAAGCCAGAGAGGTATCTTTTAGCAGCGCAAACTACGGTGGTAATTTCTGGAATTTCCATACCAAGCATCACTGGCAACAGGAAGTAAGTCCAGAAAATCAGCATAATGACTGGAATTACCCGGAAAAAGCCCAATACCGCGGCAGGCTTCCGCTTCTTCACCCTCTTTTCCGATTTCAGCAAAGTTTGATTCACCGCCTCAACCAATCACTTTGGCTATCGGATAATGCCTGCGTAGAGGCTGCACGGTTGCTAGGTTGGGGACGCAATACCATTACACGGAAGTTAAAAGAACTCGAGTTGAAGTAAGGAGATAATATATCCAGTCCTACCGCCACTTTTTGGCATTTAATATATCAGATTCCCCATTAGCAGGATTAAATAACTGATCTTGATCACACTTCATACTATCCATGTAAGACAAGAAAATAATTCCACATTAGAATAGTTTAATAATGTTATTATTTAACTATCAAGATTATTTATGGGAAACCGTTTTCTTTATCACCGAAGCCTGACAGGGTTTATCCTGCTGGCAATTTCCGAACTGGTCCATGCTTCAACACCGGTCAGCCCTGCGGATCAAGAAACGATCACGCAACAACAAAAAGCATTACTGCAACAAGCCCAACAACAACGGGAAACGCTGCGCAACAACATCACCTTACCTCCATCACCCGATGTAACACCGAGTACAGAGGAATCTATCTGCCACACCATTCACCGAATTGAATTTGACGGTGCAAAAAACCTGCCTCGGTCAATCAAAGAGCACTTAACGCGCCCTTATTTATCCCACTGCTTATCTTTGCAGGACATTAATGCATTGGTACGAAAAACCACTAATGCCTATATTGAACGGGGTTATGTCACTTCCCGAGCCAAACTTATAGCACAGGATTTATCCTCCGGTGTTCTCATTATTACAGTCCATGAAGGCAAAGTTGAATCAATCAGTCTGGACGGTGAAACCCCTCTCTCGTTGAAAATGGCTTTTCCGAGAATGGTAGGTAAAACACTTAACCTGCGAGATATTGAACAAGGCATGGAACGTTTAAACCGCCTGCCATCTCAACAAGTGACCATTGATATTCAGCCGGGCAAACAACCGGGTTATTCCACAGTTATCCTAAAACGAACATCGATTCGCTTACCCATTAGTGCCAGTTTGGGTGCGGATAACAGTGGTCAAAAAGGTACCGGCGTCGGGCAAATTAATACCAGCGTAAACCTGGATAATCCATTACACCTTGCTGACCAGTGGGCATTGTCTGCCAGCCGTAACAGTGATTTCCGCAATAGCCATCAAAGCCGTAGCCTTTCCGCCAATGTGACGGTTCCTTATGGTTACTGGTTATTCAGTTATCAATATGCGTGGAATGATTCTTTTCAGAATATCCCGACGGGTTCACAAACCTATCGCTACACAGGCGACAGCCAGACTCACCGGCTGACAGTAAACCGGACGTTATATCGTGATGGTGAACAGAAGCTGGCATTGGATATGGGGCTGACACGCCGCCAGACCACCAATTTACTGGCAGAAGAAACATTATCCATCAGCAGCCCGACACTGAGCACCATCAGTTTTGGCGTTAATTACAATACCGTGTTGGCGGGTAGCTATATCACTTTTAACCCGATGGTGAGCCACGGTTTACAGGTGCTTGGCGCCACCAAAGATGATCCGCGTTTCCCAGATGCGCCACGTAGTCAATTTCGCAAATTCAGTCTGAGTGCCAGCTATTTTATGCCGGTCACAGACTCTGTTTATTACCTGTCATCGATTTACGGCCAGACCACGCCAGACAATCTTTACGCCAGCGAGCGCCTGTCTCTAGGGGGTCAATATTCCGTTCGGGGATTCAAAGAGCAATATCTCACCGGCAACCGCGGCGGATATTGGCGCAACGAGCTGAATTGGCGGGTGTCAGAGCTTCCTATCCTAGGCGAACTCGCTTTAACCGGGGCACTGGATACTGGCTGGTTACGAGGGAAAACGGGACAAATCGAGGGCGGCAATGTCACTGGCGCGGCTCTGGGCTTATCACTGACTCACCCAAGATTCAGCCAGACCATCACCATTGGGAAGCCACTCATTCACCCTGATCACCTAAAACCGGATCACTGGGTCACTTATTGGTCAGTATCACTGACTTTGTCACACTTAAATTCAACAAAAGGGATAGTACGATGAGTAAACGCAACAACTCTGTGGCGAGAGGCACGAGTTATCTTTTAATTTACCTGACGGCAATCCAGCCGCTTCACCCGGCGATTGCCGCGGGGATTACACCGGATAATAACCATACTCAGGTACAAAATCAGGGCAATGTCCCGGTTGTCAATATTGCCACGCCGAACAACGCGGGGATATCCCACAACACCTATAAAGAATTCAATGTCGCCACTCAAGGCGCCGTACTGAATAACGCCACTCAAGCGGCTAAATCACAACTGGCAGGACAATTTAACGCTAACCCTAATCTGCATGGAAAAGCGGCGGAACTGATTATTAATGAAGTGACCGGCAGCGGACGATCTAATCTGCAAGGCCAATTGGAAATTTTCGGCAATAAAGCCAATGTAATGATTGCTAACCCCAACGGCATTACTTGTGATGGCTGTGGTTTTATTAATACCTCGAGCGCAACGCTGACCACGGGTAAACCCCAATTTGATAAACAAGGTGCACTTGAAGCCCTGAAAGTAACAAAAGGCCAAATCATCATTGGCAGCAAAGGGTTAGATGGCAAGGCGACAGATTATGTCGATATTATCAGCCGGGCGACTGAATTGAATGGAAAAATTCAGGCCAATAACCTGTCTCTGACACAAGGCGCTAACCGAATCAGTTTAAAAGACGGCACAGTTAAACCCATCGCTGGCGAAGGTGCTAAACCACAATTAGCCATTGACACCAAAGCGTTAGGCGGCATGTATGCCAATAAAATCCGACTGGTTGCCACTGAAGAGGGCGTTGGCGTGAATTTAAAAGAGTTAACCAGTAACCAGCGTGATATTACTTTAAATGCCAATGGCAAAATTGAATTAGGCAATACTCAGGCTAAAACCGACCTGAATATTGTTGGCAAAGAAACCCATATTGCGCCCAACATTAAAGTGCAAGCGGGACGGGATATTACTCTGGAAAATACCACGCTGGATAATAAAGGCAATATAACCGCAGGTCGCGATATGCGGATATTTGGCGACACGGTGAAAAATACAGGCAACAAAGCCTTGCTACAAGCCAACGATAATATGTGGATACAGAAAGATGCTCAGGGGAATAAAGGTAAGTTAGTTGAGAATAGATCTGCGACAATAAAAACCGTGAAGGGAGATTTGGTTATTAGGACAAAGGAGTTGAATAATGTCCGTAGTATCTATTATTTTGAAAGAAGAGAAACAGCACCAAACCCGACAGATAAAAATTTCAATATCCTCAAAGCACAACATGAGTCTGGATATAATTTAAAAAGTATGCAACCTAGTGCCCTCATGTCTGGAGGAAATATTTATGTTAATAGTGACATATTGTCAAATCAACCATTGAGCAAAATTGAAGCCAGAAAAGATATATTTTTGACGGGAAAAATTTTTTCAAATACAGGTAGAATATCTGAGGACACATCAGGACTTCTTAATCTCTTTGAATATTTCCCTAAGGACACTTATGTATACATAACCGACTCATTTAATATCCCAACGGGTATCTATCAACTTTCTTCTAATGGTATTTTTGGAAACATTGAAACATATCATCAATGGGATGATAAAAATTATCATATCTTACCAAACGGTGAAGTGAAATATGATATTAGAAAAGACAAACTTGTTGCTGAACGAGCAAGTATAATAGCAAAAGGTAATCTTATCGCCGACTTTAGTGACAGTATTAATATTGATACTAACTATCCTTACAGTACCCCCACTAGTTTAAGTTTATTCAATTATCCAGTCGATAGTGAAAAACTACCAGAAATAATGTCAGCTAAAAATATCTTATTACATGCTGGAAAAATAACCCTCAAAGATAAAATCAAAGCGGCTAATGATTTAAATATTGTTTCCGAGAGCGATATCATCCTCAAAAATTCAATACTTTTGTCACAAAATAATTTATCTATGACTGCTGTCAATAATATCAATCTCCAGCGAAGTAATATAAAAGGAAAGGATGTGGCCGCCATCAGTCGTAATGGGGACATTGAATTTCATAATGGTGACCAATTAGGTTATATTTGGGATCAACATAACACGGGTGAACATCCTGCATCTAATCAATTAAGTGCCACAGGTAATTTAACTATCAACTCTGGTAAAAACCTTCTTTTACAAAATGTCTATTTACAGCCAAGTAAGAATATATCTCTAACGGCAAATAATGATATTACAATCGAGAACCATGCAAATACCTATATTTTTGCGAAATCAAAGGTAAGAAATATGCACTTACCTATAGCAGGAATTTTGAATGCCACCGAATCGTTGACGATTAATGCTGGGGGGCATCTTTCTGCCAAAGGCTCTGATATGTTTGCCGGGAAAGATATTTATTTAAGCGCAGCCAAACATATTGATCTAAGTTCCCCTGAACTAGGATATATCGGTTATTTATTTTTACCCAAAGAATCAGCAGAACTCAGCAGCAGAATCACCGCAAAAAATAATATCAGCATAATGAGTGGTGGAGATATTAACGGGAAAGCCGTTCAGATACAGGCAAACGGTAACACATTATTATCCGCAGGAAACAATATCACCTTATCTTCCCTTGCTTATTCTGCAATTAACAAAGCAGATGATAACAACAAAGATGATCGACACATTACGGCTCAAATCCGGGGCGATAAAAAACTGACAATAGCGGCAAATGGCGCTATCACCACAGCGGGTTCTAAATTGACTTCGGGTGGTGATGTCATACTTTCCTCCGGTGGCAATATGCGCTTCGAATCAGTGCAAAATCACACTTATCGGGAAAACGGCAGTGAATCCACCGAATCAGTGACTCAGAATGGCACTGAATTGACCAGCGGCGGCATACTGACGGTTATTTCAAACGGCAGCATTCTATTCCAGGCCACCAAACTAGCGTCCAAAGGGGCAATGGATATCGCGGCGAAAGGCGGTTATCTCTACGCTCAGGCGATGGAAGAATCCAGCCGCTATGAAAAAACAGAAACCAAACGCAGGTGGTACGGTAAAAAGAAAACCACCACACGCACCCGTCATGATGTTACGAACAAAGTCACTGAATTTACCGCTGGCGGTGATATCAATCTGTTAAGCCGGGATGACAGCACCTATGAAGCCAGTAAAATCGCCACCAATAAAAATGCCAAACTGACCAGTACTCACGGTAAAGTCAATTTCAAAGCGGTTAAAAACAGCACCTTTGAACAGACGATTACCCATTCCAAAGGCTTTTATATCAAGCAGACCGATAAAGGTTATACCGAAAACAAATGGGTGCTTCCTGCTATTCATATTGGCGGAAAATTCACCGTAGAGGCGGCCAAAGGAGTTAGCGCGGATATCAAAGCCCAAAATGGTCAAGCGCTACAAAATGTGGTGTCAGTCTTCGGCAATACACCGGAAACCGCCTGGCTGAAAGGACTGAGTGAACGTAAAGACGTTCAATGGAACTTAGTTAAAGACGCTTATGACAGTTGGAATTACAAAAGCCAGCATCTAAATCCGGTGGTCTCTGCGGTCATTGCGATTGCAGTCGCCGCAGCGACAGCGGGAGCCGGATTAACGGTTTCCGTTGCCGGGTCAGCCGCCAGTACCGCGGGTTCAGCCGCAACGGCCGCGGGCGCTACTGCCAGCACTGCCGCCGCCATGAGTTCAGTCGCTTACGGCGCGACAGCTTCCGGCATGGCCGCACTCGCTTCTCAAGCAGCGGTAGCTTTGGTGGATAATCAAGGTGACTTATCCAAAACCTTAAAAGTGATGGGAAGCAGCGATACGGTTAAATCAACCCTCACTTCAATGGCGATGGGTGGCGCACTGGCAGGTTTTGATAACGTCATGGGATGGGATAAAGCCGCCAATGGCACTCAGATTAACCCGGCAAAAGCGACACTACCTAAACTGAGCAATGGTGACTGGAGCAAAGTAGCTCAACGGGTAGCTGGTCAATCCATTATCAGTTCCAGCCTGGGTACAGCCATCAATGGCGGTAGTTTTAAAGACAATTTCACCACCGCGTTACTGGCCAATATTGGCAGCCAGATTAACGCCGAGGGTGCCGGGTTGATTGGCAAGAATGGTCAGGTGTTAAGTTTACCCGGAAAAGCCATCAGCCATGCGGCGGTTTCTGCCCTTGCGGCGGAAATTGGCGGCGGTGATGCCAAAGGGGCGGCTGCCGGGGCATTAGCCGCAGAACTGGCCGCAATAACATTGGATAAAACATTCAATGATCCAATGAAAATTCAGGCGGGCGGCAAAATCATCGGCAGCGTCGCAGGCGCCATTGCGACCAATAGCGCCAAAGGCGCTAACAGTGGGGCCAATGCCGGAGAAATTGTTATTCTCTTTAACCACCTGAACTCCATGAATGCCTACAATCTGGCTAGAGAGCTTCAAGAGGCACATAAGCAAGGAACGCCTACCGAAGCAATCTGGAACAAATACAACAAACTGAGCGCTGCGCAACGGGCAGAAATGTTGTCTGCCTGTGCCGGGAACGGTGGGTTATGCACACTGACCTATCAGGCCGAAATGGAAGGTGGGATAAAAACAGCCGATGCTATTAGTGGCTTAAGATGGATATTTAACTTATCGGCTGAGGATGCCCATCGTATCAGCCAGTTTGTAACGACAGAAAATCAGAACGATTTAGGGCTGTTGTATAACTCACTGCCCGCCTGGGAAAAAGGTGCGCTAATAGCTAAAGAAGCGGTAGAATCTGCCGGTATTGGTGGTGCTATCGGCGGTAAAGCTTCCGTTGCTTCGATTGTTGGGAAGAATAAAGGTCAGCAATCTTCACATGGCTATACACTAAACAAAAATGGTCAAATGATAGGTGCAAATGGAGTTCAAGTGCCGAGTAAAACAATTTGGAAAGGAGTAGGTAAAGAACGTATTGATGTGGAAAATCCAAATCCTGGTCAACGAGCAGGACAATTACACTATCAAGATAATCAAGGAAATAAGTACTATTATGACCCTATTTCAAATACATTTCCTGATGCACCTAAAAAAGTCAATGAGTTATTAAAGAATAGTAATTTTAAGAATGCGATTGATAAGGGTATGAAACAATATTTAGGGGAAAAATAATGCTAAAAGCTAACTTAAGAATGAAACAGAAAATGAATGAGCTAAAAGGAAATCATTTGGTTCTTACAGATGAACTACAATCAATCATTTCCAGCGGATTTATTGAAAAGGAACATTGTTTTTTCTCTAAAAAACTAATGACTTACAGCTCTTCAGCATCCCAAAAACACTTTCAGGATTGTGTTGGATTTGAGTGTTTTGTAAATTCACTTCATATTGATGACTATGTGAATAAAGATTATTTAGAGTATTCAATATTATTCTGTAACTCTTTACTTATTTCATGGAATTCTTTTAATCCCATTAACAAAATTAATGTTATTATTTCATTAGACGAATTTGGGTCTTTAGTTAAATTTCATTTAGATAGGAATGGGGAAATGTGGTTAAATGAAGACTTAGAATCATATGATGAGCCTATTTTAATAACAAGCAGTTTTATTGAATTACAGTAAAAAATACATAATATATTAAGTCCAGTATAACCATATATTTATATATGGTTATACTAGTCAGCTGAGCCAATAGTCGCTTCTAATGGGCTAACTTACAAATCAAACCCTAAACACACTCTTGGTCAGCAAGGTAATCGACCCAATGCAGGAATTGAACCTAAGGACTCGGTGGATTTATTTAGTCACTCTATTTCTTCTACTTCTAAAGAAAAGCAAAGATATTCCGTTGATCCTGAAAAAAATGTTCATCGCTTTTCTTACAGTAATGATGGTACATGGCATTGGTCTGGTAGTACTGGAGATCAAAAAAACCCATTAGACAGACAAGAAATTCCTAATGATGTAAAGAAAAATTTTGGTTTACCTGGTAAATGGAGATAGAAATTATGATTTTTGGTGATCCATATCGTTTTGCGATATTAGTAGAATATATTCCCTATTGGAGTGATAGTTCATTTAAAAATGGGTTATTCCATTTTTATATTAATGGGAAAATGTTCCCTGATGAACTAACTACCGCAACATTAAATGTGGATATTTTTTCTTTAGATGATAAAAATGCATTAGTTTCTTTTCCTGAAAATAAAGAGCTATTTGATAAAGAAATCAAAGAAGCATTTAACACGATGTTAGGTATGATATCTCCTAATCTGGTAGATAGTAACCTAGATGTGCCAGAAGATTTTGAATCGTCATATATTTATAAAGCTTCAACAGAGAATATTGATGATTTTGGTAGTTCTGTATTTGCTGTATCTTACGATGATATTGTTAGAATCATTGGAGCAAAACGACGTATCTTAAGATATGATAATAATGGTTGTGGTTACTGGGAAGATATTCCTAAACCCGATTTTTATGAAACAAAAATTTATAAAGATGAAGTTAAAGAAATAATTGCTAATATAAAAAAATATTATATATCATTATAATATAGTCTCCATATAACCCTAACTACGGTTGGGGTTATTTAGAAAGCTTCAAGAATCCAATAAACAAGGAGTTCCTACCGAAACAATCTGGAACAAATACAACAAACTGAGCGCTGCGCAACGGGCAGAAATGTTGTCTGCCTGTGCCGGGAACGGTGGATTATGCACACTAACCTATCAGGCTGAAATGGAAGGTGGGATAAAAACAGCAGATGCCATTAGTGGCTTAAGATGGATGTTTAACTTATCGGCTGAGGATGCCCATCGTATCAGCCAGTTTGTGACGACAGAAAACCAGAACGATTTAGGTCTGTTATATAACTCACTGCCCGCCTGGAAAAAAGGTGCGCTAATAGCTAAAGAAGCGGTAGAATCTGCCGGTATTGGCGGCGCTATCGGCGGTAAAGCTTCCGTTGCTTCGATTGTTGGGAAGAATAAACAACCTTATCAACCGAATAAAGGTGCTGTTGGTAATATGGGAGAGTTTTTTAAACAGCCAGGATTTGGGGGCCAGATCAAAAACGGCACACTTAAAACCAGTAAGCGATATCAGGGGCAGAGTATTTATCAAGCTCAGGGTAAACTGGGTGATATAATCAAGAAAGGCGATCAAATGTATCTGGACGGTGCGCATAAAAATCATCTTGAGCTTTTTGATAGTAAAAATAATTTTAAAGCAGCCCTTAATTTAGATGGTTCAGTAAATGTGGATAAGACCAAAGCTGGTCAAGGGAGGAAACTTAAAATTGACTGAAATAAACAAGTTAAATGACATCAAAACGATTTTAGTCGAGCTAGCAGTAGCTTGCAATATCTCAAAAAATGAGCTTGATAATGATGGTAGCCTTGATTATTCGTTAAATCTGGATGATGAATTGCAAGATGAGCTCAAAAAATTGATATCCATGTTTGCAGTATCAAAAAAAGCCCTTGACCAAAATGATATGGTTGCAGTTCAGACAGCATTAGTAATGGCTAGGATATATGCAATGAATTTACGCAACTTTTTTGATGGAATCTTTGAAGATATAGAAATGATAGGTTGGACAGATCGATATAATTGGCCGAAAATTCCTGAAAATTATAAGATCCCAGACCACTATAATTACCCTGAAAATAAGAAATAATAACCACCCCAGCTAAAAGGCTGGGGTTCAACTTATTAACAAGGTGCTAATTTTTAGTCGGTATTTTGCTCCAATAACAGTTTGCCCGCATGTTAAAACCATCCAAACTTTTCCTCCAGAAGAGAGCTCTCTTGAGTAACTGATGGTGTTATAGGCAGTAAAGCTTCGGTTGCTTCGATTGTTGGGAAGAATAAACAGCCTTATCAGCCGAATAAGGGTACAGCTGGAAAGGGAACGACCACTTACCCAGAAGGGATTCATTTTAATATTAACCAAAAAAATCACCTAGCCACATTTGATGGAATCTCTAAAAAAGGGATAAGTGGCACACATAACGCTGATGCGTTTAATCAAGCAGTATCTGAAAATGGAATTAAAATTGTTAGCCAAACACCAAGCAATGTTAAAGGCATTACGCGAATTGAGTATCAAATACCAGCAAAAGATAGAGCCGGAAATGTTATTGGCTACAAAAATCAAATATTCAAGAAAACAGTATATGATCCAAACGTTTTTTCTGACCAAAAGATGTTAGACCTTGGACAACAAGCTGTTTCTAATGGTTATAAAAATGCAGTCTCTCAAGGTCTACGAGAATATGAATCAACAGCAGGCGGCGTGAAGTTTCAAGTTTATTTGGATCAAAAAACAGGTACAGTTACTAACTTTTTCCCGGTGACACAATGAATAATAAACGTCTTTTTGAAAAAATAGATTATAGCAGTGATTCGAAGTGGGTTATGAAGGAGTTTTTTAATTCTATATATTCCCAAGGTGAATTTTTATGGGCTTTACCGCTTGTTCTAAAAAAGGACGGATGTGGAGTTAATGAAACCTATTGTACTTTTCCAAACTTAGATGATCCCGATCCTGAATATCATTTTGAAGGAGTAATGTTCGGGGTATGGGAAGGTGAAATCATAGTTCCCGAATCTACTTGCTTTGAGTATATAAAACTAGCCTGTGAGAAATATCTTCAATTACATCCAGAAGATACAGAGCAAGTAAAATCCTTACTTGCTCAACTCCCTTAACCAAGAAAGATCCTAGCATTCAATGCTAGGATCTTTCTTAACATTTGAACAATCATATGACTTGCTGATAGCCAAAGAGGCGGTAGAATCTGCCGGTATTGGTGGTGCTGTCGGCGGTAAAACTTCGGTTGCTTCGATTTTTGAGAAGAATCGTAATGCTGGCAACACAATAGGCTCAAGCAAAACGAAAGAAACTCAGATATGGATAGAAACAAAGAAAAAAGAACCTGTAGAAAATGCTTATGGTCACTGTGATAAACATAAAAGTGAATTCCATGAATATCAGAATTCAAAACAATAGAGTCTGTACATTATTCTATTATTTTAATATCCTTTCCCTATTCCCATAAAGTTACTGATTTAAATTAACATTAACAATCCCCCTATCGTTAAAATAGGGAGATTATGCCTTAGATAATTAAGCAGGGCGCGAGCATACTTTGTTTGATATTCAGCCAAAGAAAACTTTTGCACGGTAATCATCACACCAGCTGGCTTTCTTAAGCTTATTTCTTTGGCTTGGTGCCCCACAATCACATTGTTTGACCAT
>NZ_CAWNXG010000070.1:0-12123 GCF_963878145.1 Photorhabdus sp. S10-54
ATTCAATGGTATAACGAAAAGGTCGGCTTAAGGCTTCCTGCCCGCTAAAGGCCACCACATCCAGCGGTGCGGTATTTTTCCACACGGTCAGTGTGTAGCGGCTGTGATCAAAGATGATCGCCGGGGTGGCGTTGTTCATGACGGGCTCTCCGTTTGCTCTGTTTCAGTGAATGTCAGGGTGATATCGCCGGTTTCATCGGCACCCAATACCACCCCAGCTGGTTTAGGGTGATGGGCCAGACGTTCCAGCAGCGCCTGTGATAACACCGGCAAAATTTGCTGGTTGAGCAGACTGTCGATATTACGGGCGCCGCTGTCCGGCAGCAGGCAGGCGCTGACCAGTGTGTCACAGAGGGCGTTTTCCACCTGACAGGTCAGGCCATAATGGGTATGGAGTCGCCGGGTCACCTGCCCCAGTTTGATGTCCACAATACGTCTGAGTGCCTCAGCCGGTAACGGGCGGTAAATCACCGTTTGAAAGCGGGCCAGCAGGGCGGGCTGGAAGTGATCCCGCAGCACAGGATGTAACAGCTCATGCAGCGCGGCATTCGGGGCGTCAGGTTGTTGCGCCAGTAGCGCCATCAATTGATCACTGCCCAGATTCGACGTCATCAATATCACGGTCTGACGAAAGTCGATCTCACGCCCTTCACCATCACGCATAAAACCGCGATCAAATACCTGGTAGAACAGGTTAAGCACGTCCCGGTGAGCTTTTTCCACTTCATCCAACAGCACCACGCTGTAAGGACGTTGACGGACCGCCTCGGTTAATACCCCGCCGTGCCCATAACCCACATAACCCGGTGGAGCCCCTTTCAACTGGGAAACCGTATGCGGCTCCTGGTATTCCGACAAATTGAGGGTGATCAGTGAACGTACCCCGCCAAACAGGCTATCCGCTAATGCCCGTGCGGTTTCAGTTTTGCCTACCCCGCTCGGCCCAACCAGCAGGAAAACCCCCAGTGGACCGTGTTCCGGCGTCAGACCGGTTTTGGCCGCCCGTAAACGTTGGGCGATTTCCCACAGCGCCGTCTCCTGACCTATCACCCGTTCGCCCAAATGCTGTTCCAAATGCAGCAGGCCGGTTTGTTCGTCTTTCAATAAGCTGCTTAACGGGATGCCCGTCCAGTCGGCCACCACGGTGGCGACCATGCGAACATCAACATGCAGTGAGAGCAGCGGTTCAGCTCCTTGTAACGCCGCCAGCGCCGCCAAATCCGCCTTCAGTTCCGGCGTTTGAGGTGAATGTTGACGCTGCGCGAGAATGCGCTCAGCCAGCGCCTTTTCTCGTTGATATTGTTCAGTAAGTTGAGCCGTCTGATCCGCCACCACTGCCCACCGGGCCGCGATGGCGTCCAGACGGGTAACCTCTTCACCTGGCAACACATTTTGATCGGCTTCAATCGCCTGCCGTTCCATCGCCAGCGAATCGCGCTCGGTTTTTAACTGTGTCAGCGATGCCGGTGAAGTCTCTAAGCTCATGCGCACCCGGGCACTGGCGGTGTCCAGCAGATCCACCGCTTTATCCGGGAGCTGACGCCCAGCCAGGTAACGACGGGAGAGTGTCACCGCCGCCTGTACCGCACTATCAAGAATATGGACACCGTGGTGGCGGGCATAACGCGCTTTCAGCCCGCGCAACATCAGGCAAGCGGTTTCATCATCCGGCTCGTCAACGTTAATCCGCTGGAAACGGCGCTCCAGCGCAGTATCCTGTTCAAAATAGCGTTTGTACTCCGACCAAGTGGTCGCCGCGATAGTCCGCAATTCCCCCCGCGCCAACGCGGGTTTCAGTAAGTTAGCGGCGTCTGCGCCGCCCGCCTGATTACCGGCGCCAATCAAGGTGTGGGCTTCATCAATAAACAGTAAGATGGGGGTGGTCGATTGCCGGACAGCTTCAATCACGTTTTTCAGCCGTTGCTCAAATTCGCCTTTCACCCCTGCGCCCGCCTGCAACAGGCCCAGATCCAGCGCCCGCACACTGACCGTTTTCAAGCTGGCCGGGACATCGCCTTCGGCAATCCGTAGCGCCAGTCCTTCCACCAACGCGGTTTTCCCCACTCCCGGCTCTCCCACCAGGATCGGGTTGTTTTTACTCCGACGCGATAAAATGTCGATCATCTGGCGAATTTCATTATCACGGCCAAAGACCGGATCAATGCCGCCTTCGGCGGCGCGGGCAGTGATATCCAGCGTGAATTTATCCAACACGTTTTGCAAAGCCGATGATAACGCGTGAGGATTGGGCATGGGGTTATCTGCGGCGGTCTCCGCCAGGTCAACAGCCGATCCTGCCCCAGTCAAACGCGCCGTAACCTGCTTCTCCGGGCACTCGTCTGAGTGGTGATCCAACAACGGGCGCAAGCGTTGCAGTTGCGTCACATTCAAACAGGGTAACGGCCACGCATCACTCACCCACTCCCCGGCGAGCTGACCGCTCAGACCCTGTAAAAGGTGCACGGAACGAATCGATTCATTGCCCGCTTCCTGCGTCGCCGCCGCCCAGGCTATCTGTAATAGCTCACACAGAGGAGCCGATAATCGGGGACGTCGATGAATACGGTGGGGCAGGCCATTAATTCGCGTCAACAGCGACTGCCACAACGCATTCATATCCCACGCATAATGCCGGGCAATCACCGTGATATCACCCTCACCGCCTTCAAGCAGTTTGAGTAACCAGTGTTCTACGGTGATCTCCGCATGAGCCCGTGTCTGGCATAAAGTGGCCGCTGCCGCCAGTGCCTGCGCACAATAGGGATTTAATCGGCGAAGTAAAATAGCTGACTGATTTTCCATGACAATTTGCCTCCATCCTGTTCCTCTGTTGTGACACCGGATACGCTACCGCCCATAGCCGTATACCGAGGCCCATAAGGTCATGATGCTTCATTATTTCGGGTGTTTTTGTCCCAGGTGGGGCCAACGGCCCCACCCGCCTATAAACGATAAAAAATAAAAAAACAGCGGACGTTACGCCGTCGAACGTTCACTCCAGGAATCGGAGTGAATGACGTTGCCGTCTTTGTAAGTCCAGGTGATTTTTTCGTAGCGGAACTCAACGCGTTCCAGATGGTTGTGCTTCTCTTTGGCCGGATCTTTGATGTCATGCATCAGCGGCGCCACTTTCACCACCTTCACGTTATCCAGTTTGGTGTTGAAATATTCTTTCTCCTGACCGGCATCATCAATTTTGTACCACTTGATTTCCGCCGATTTCAGGGTCTGACCGCTGGTGACCGCCTTATACAAATACGGGGTCGAGGCATCAACCTCTTTGGTGAACACTAGCGGCGCGTGCACGCGGGTCCCGGTCAGCTTGCCGGTATTGTTGTCGGTCGGGATATACAAATCATGTTCTAACGCCACAATTTCAATACTGCCTTCCCGGTCCTGAACATCCACAGACCCTTTGATGTCGGCACCGCCGTCATCTTTCAACCACAAATAAGCGGGGATCGCCATAAATTTACTCCTGTTGTTGTGTCAATGATGTCGCCGGTATCGGCGACGTTGTTGCTGAAACGCCCGGCACCGACTGCGGTCGCGGACAGGCGACTGCGTTCGGTATCAGACGGATTTCAACTCTGCGATTAGCGGCACGCCCTGCCGCGGTGGTATTCGTCGCGATCGGTCGTGTCGCCCCGTCGCCTTGTACGGCGAAGCAGGCAGGCGACAGCCCGCCAGTCTGTAATAGCCAGTCACGGACGGCTTCGGCCCGCGCCAGTGACAGTGCCTGGTTTTTCGCGGCATTACCGGTCGCATCGGTATAGCCGGTGATTAAAATCATCCGGCCCGGTTTAGCGCGGATAGTGATCAACGCATTGATTAATACCGGGGTCGAGCCGGGTTTCAGTGTCGCCTGTCCCACATCAAACAGGGCCAGGCTATTCAGGCTGATCGTCTGCGGTAACGCGGTCGTCACCGGTTTTTTTTCCTGATGTTCAGGGGGGTAACCGGCCATCGCCGCCTGTAACGGCAGACGTAATCGCTCCCCCTGATACAGCCCCAGTCCCAGACGCCACGGCACCCCGTGACGGTAATACTCTTCAAGACGACCGGCATCGGCCCGTAATACCGCCACCGCCTGCGCTTTGCCGCGCTCATCCGTCATGGCGATAGCCTGATAGTGCTGCCAGTCATCGTCCACCTGACGCAGCCATTGCCGGTTATGCCAGGCCGAACAGCCCAGCGCGGTCGTCCCTGCCAGCATAAACAGCCCCAACGCCACCCTCAGCGCCCGCGGCCCAACGGTCTGCCATGATCTCACGGGGAACAGAGGCAATACCGGGTCGGGGAAAGGCAATACCGGCATCCCGGTATCCGGTGAGCTTACCGGGTCACCGGCGCGGTTGAGCGCCGTTTTGGTTTGCAACCACTGTTGCCAGAGATGACCGGTTAACCGCTGCGGTAATACCGAGACAAAGGTCAGCGCCATCGCCTGAGGCGGACAAGGCGGCAGGTCGTATTCGGGGGCCAGGCAAGCGGGTAATACGCATGCCTGCATCCAGTCAGCCCAGCCGGTCAGTTCAACCCCACACTGAAAACGGGCGGCCTGTTCCGCCACGCTGCCCTCGCCCAACCAATCCGCCAGCGGTTGACCTGAGACGCCTTTGCGCCAGACCGTGACGGTGTTCTGACCTGCCTGCCACGCAAACCACGGTGAATCAGGACGTTGGAACTCCCCGGCTAAGTAACCGGTCAGCACTAAAGGTAACGGGATACCCTGGCGACGACGCACCTGAGAAAGCTGCCAGCGCAGTTCCCGTATCCAACCCGCTAGGGCCACCTCATCCCGGTACTGTTGCGGGTTGATAACGGCCATCACGCTCAATTGGCCGCCCCAGGCGGGCCGGGCAGCCAGCAGGCTTGCCACCCCATCAGACAATGCGGTCCCTGATGGTAAACATAACCAGTAGCCCTGCGGCGTCTGACGCCACCGTTCATCACCAAACAGGCTGTCCTGGACGTGACCGCAAACCAGCACCACTGGGCGACGATCACGATCCGGCGGCAGCCCTGCCGACTGGTGGTCAAGGTGTTCCCGTCGCCGGGATCGCTCGGTATAAAACAGTCCGACCGGCGTGAAGAGCAGGACAGTAGCGCCACTAGCCCATCGACCCGCCGGCGATAAGGGGAGCCAGACCAGACAGAGCAACAGCCCTAACCCGGCTGCCCATCCCCATAGCGCCCGTCGCAACATCACACTCATTGCGCCCACCCCGGCAGCAGCGTGATCAGATACTGCCCCAACCCCCACCAGACACCGGTCAGCACGATTATCGTCATGATTAGCGGACCGCCAATGGAACGCAGCCAGGCACAGGACGGTAAGGCCCCGACCAGCACAGGCGAAGGCTGAAAACTGTCGAAAGGTAAGAGGTGTTGGCTTAAGCGGGTTATCAGTTGTTCACGTATCAATGACGTGTCCTCCCGGTAATCCCCCTGGAATCCCAGCAGCAACACCCGGTGAAAACAGGTCAGGACCGTCTGATCGGGTGCCGGTTCATCCAGCACCGTCCGTATCCGCTCATATAACCGGTTGCCCGCTTCGGCGGTACCAAAGAAATGGGCCTGCAACGAGGTGGCGCGCCAGGCCGCATAGCCCTCGTCCGGTGCCCGTTTTAAGACGGTTTCATCCAACAGCGCACACAAAGCATAACGGATGTGTTCCCTTGCGGCGTCCCTGACACCGGCAGCAGACAGCGCCTCCTGCGTCTGTTCTATCTCGTCGATACAGTGTTGCCAGACCACGCTCCCCTGATCCACCCGCACGCCCCGGCACAGTTCTATCACCAGCAGATAGCTGTTCTGCAACAGGGCATCAATATCCGGTGGCGATGTTTTAGTGAGTAAGTGTGATCGATTCATGTCCTCAGCACCGCAAACAGTTCAAGCTGAATATCGCCCAGGATATCGGGCACATAGAAAACACAAGTTCCCGCCGCCAGCATGGCTTTCGCGGACGGATGGGTCAGGTCAAGGGCAAAATACTGGTTCTCCAGCCGCAGGGGGACCGCCGCCGGCACATGATGCATTGCCACCAGCGGGATCCCGGTCAGCGCCCGGTTAATCATCTGGTTAACCTCATCTGGTGCCCCGGCTTTACACAACAGCGGGAACCGGGTCTGCCACTGATGCGCTGGGACGGAAGAACGGACGGAAAGATAAAAATCCGCCGCTTCACGCAAACGGGTATCATGGAGTGTCCCTGTCCATTGCTGTGCCGATTTTGTCAGTTCAATCGCCACCATCCGCGATGGCAGGCTGATTTCCAGTAACTCACTGAGCCTGTCGAACAGCGGCGGTAACACCGCCGTCAGGTTATCGTGCTGATAGCCGGGGATCCCCCCGGCATCATGGGCGAGCGAAAAGGTCAGCAGACTGCCCGCCAGCCTGATCGCTTCACGGTAAAACACCTCCGGGTGCACCGCCCCGTGCGCCTGAAAATCACGCAGTACCGGTTCATAGCTGTTCAGCGCATTCAGTAACCAGAACAGCGACACGTCCGCGACGGCAAAATCCGCCATCCGTTCGTTACTTTCACGGCGCATCCCCATCAACCGGGCCTGTTTGGCCCGCAACTGCGTCAGCAACCGATCGAGCCGGTCCATCAGCCCCGCATGTGCGCTCAGCCGCAGTAACGGCGGCACGAACTGTTCATCAAAGGCCCAGTTTCCCCGGGCGTCACGCACCAGACGGGCAACGGGACAGGTGAGATACGGGCCATTTTCCATCCCGTCAAAACGCAGCGACACGGCATAACGGGCCACCGCCATCGATTCACGGCGGTCGCTGAACTCATCCTGTACCGGCACCCACGCTTGCCGGTAACGCACCGGGCGGTCCGCCTGTTCATCCGGTTTCAGGCAATTACCGCCATTGGCATCCCTGTGTGGCAAGGCCAGCAAGACGGTGACCTGTTGCGTCTCTGCCGACAGCACCGTCGCCAGTTCCAGCACCGGGGGCAGATCATCTGCCCGATCGGTGTCAATCAGCGATCCGTCAGCAAAGCGCACACACAGGTGATCGGCTTTCAACTGCCCCAAGGCCAGGGTGTCTTTATCAAACACCGCGGTCAGCACCCCCCAGGGATGTCTCAGCCCCAGGCGGGCAACACATTCATGGGTATACGCCTCCCAGCGGGCCTGTTGCTGAAACTGTTGGGGCGACAAGAGGGCGCCTGTCACCCAGAGCGGACGATCAATTTTCATGTGGTTACCCCTTGGCTTTCGGCATCTGAGCAACCAGCGACAGATTGACGTCCAGTCCTTCCACCTGAAAATGGGGCACTGCGTACAACCGGACCCGGAAGAAACCGGGGTTGTCGTCAATATCTTCAACTATGACACGCGCTTCGCGCAACGGGTAAGAGGCCTGCACATCGTCAGAAGGATCGGTCATTTCGGTCACCAGGGTGTTGATCCAGTTGTTCAACTCAATTTCGAGCAGACGCCTGTCCTTGGTGGTGCCGATGTTCTCCCGCTGGATGAGCTTCAAATAGTGGGCAATGCGTGACAGCAGAAAGATATAGGGCAGACGCGCATTGATACGGCTGTTGGCCGTGGCTTCATGCGTGTCGTACAACGCCGGTTTTTGCGCGGAGTTGGCCGAAAAGAAGCAGGCATAGTCGCGGTTTTTGTAGTACGAGAGCGGCATAAAACCCAGATTGGCAAATTCAAACTCGCGGGTTTCCGGGATCATCACTTCTGACGGAATTTTGACCTGATTACCGGTCCCCAGATCGTAGAGATGGATCGGTAAATCCGTGACGGCACCCCCCGCCTTCGGCCCGCGGATCTGCACACACCAGCCATTGCTGACAAAGCTCCTGACCAGGTTGGCGGCAAACGCAAACGCGGCGCTGGTCCACAAATATTTATTGTGATCCGGCCCGGTGACCGCTTCGACATAGTTAAACGTGCGGACCGGCACGGTATCCGGGCCGTAGGGCAGACGCCCCAACACACGCGGCATCGTCAGGCCGATATAGCGGGCATCGTCACTGTCGCGGAACGCCTGCCACTTGATGTATTCAGCGCGGTCAAAGTAGCTGCCGATGTCTTTAATCGCCGCCACGTCTTCCATGGTTTTTTTACCAAAAAAAGCCGGTCCGACCGCGCCGATGAAAGGCATATGCGCCGCGGCTGATACTTTGGCGATATTACGTAATAAGGCAATATCCTGCGGGCCGGCATCAAATTCGTAATTGGCAATCACCGCGCCGACAGGTTCGCCGCCCGGTGTGTCGTATTCCTGAATGTAAGTGTGGTGATAGAAACCACTTTGGATAATTTCCGGCGCGTCATCAAAATCCTGCCGTAAATCTTCCTTGGTCACATCCAAGACTTCGATTCTGACGTTTTGACGAAAATCCGTCCGGTCAACCAAAAATTTCAGGCCGCGCCAGGCAGATTCGATTCGCTGGAATTCTGGATGATGCATCACCACATCCAACTGACGGCTGATTTGGCTGTCCAATTCACCGATATGGTGGTCCAACAAGGTTTTGTCCAGCCGTTCGACTTTTTGTGCTGAAGCTTTCAGCAGATTGAGAAAAACACTGACGGCGGCGGTCACCCGCTCATCCGCCGTGACATCAGCCAGCGCGTCACTATGTTGAAAAAATTCAATGTCGCTCAGCTGTTCGACCGGCTGTAAGTGGATTTTTTCAAACAATGACTGATAAACACTGCCTTCAGCGTAGGTTGTGGTGGCCGCCGCCGCGGCTTGTTCTTGTCCCGTCATTCATTTCTCCTGACTAAAATACCGTTATCATCAGATAGCTTTTGGCGCTAATGCCGCCAGTTCAGTACGCAGTTCATCACTGAGGGCCGCGTCTTTGAGAATGCGCTCAAATTCACGGCGAAACGTGCTGTTGTCCAATAAATTGGATTTCAAATCGCGCAGTAAATTACGCATCGAAAGCAGCGCCCGCAGTTGGGGAATTTGGCGGGCCACGTGCTCAGGATCGAAATCCTTTATTTGCCGGAAAGTGAGGGCGATATTTTCTTCGCCGCCATTTTCAGTCAGGGTATTTTTCACCGTTAGATTAACGGCGGGGCTGAATTCAGCCATCACGCTGTCAAAATTGTTTTTATTAATAGACACTTTTTCTCTTTCCGAGAGCGGACGCTGTTCCCGTCCATGACTGTAATCGCCCATCACCAATAATTTCAGCGGCAACTCCACTTTTTTTTGCGCGCCACCGGTATGCAAATCCAATTTAATATTTACCCGCGCTTTGGGGATTTCGTTTTGAAAACTCTGGGCCATCATCGGCTCCTCAGTAATAAAAAAGAACGCCGGGCATGAGGGGCATGCCCGATAAATTTCAGGAACGAAAAACGGATTCAGCTATTTCAGAGCAGGCAGTTAACCGGGCAGTAAATAAGAGAAAACCGACAAGATCCGCCGCAATAAATAAAGCTATTTATCGGGTAGATCATTTCCTAACCAGTTCGATTCTCTAAACAGTTTTATCTGAAATCAAGACATTTTTTATCCTACCGCACTTTTTGCACAAGATAAATTGGTCATAAAAACCCCTCTATAACCTAAAAAGAAGACAATATATAAACCTAACCTAAACAACATGGCATTTTCTTGCAAAAAATATGGTATTTATTTTCATAAAGTGATAGCGACTTATCTGTTTTGTTATCATTAGGGTTATTCAGCACAATATAGGACGGTGATATCTTTTTAAATTTATACTATTTTTCAATTAACTAAGTCATAAATAAACCGTGCTTTATTGGATGGGTAAAAAAGAGAATGGTTATCAGTCAGATTATGCGAATGAGAATAAATTTAATTAAGCAGCGTCATATTGATGATATTATGGGATAACTCGCTTATTCATTATAGCTTTTATAGGATAATGCGGATGGAAATGAGGAAGTCCTATCCTATGCGATAGTCAGGGATATTTTTTTTGGCTATTTTTGATGGCATGAAAGTTATTGAAGGGGGTGTTCCTGAAATAGGGAGCCGAAGTACGGGGAAAATACGATTATTGATGATGGATACGATGATTTATTTTCTGGTATTCCGTCTTCACATTCATGTCCCGGAGACGCGAGGCTATTTAAGTCAACGACAGGTGTTATAAAACACCGCTGAATGCCTATAATCAAAATGAAATTCACCGAAAGTTGGATACACAATCATAATAACGTTCTCGTGTTTTCCTATCTGGAAATCATTTTGCTGTGTTAAGCTCAACTTTCCTGAGCGCATCCGAACAGAGCGGGCGCACTTATGTCCAGTTAATGGGTATTTACACTAAGCACGGGGTTTATAACACCCGTCTCACATACTCTCGTCCTCGGCTACAGTTGTACTTATCCGTCGTACAAAATGACTTATGTCCGAGTAGTCGCTGCGTGTTTACTTGATGCTCTCTGTCTAGCCGTTCAGATAAAGACCTTTGTTCATGAAATGAGGGGGGGATTACCTTCCCAACAGTCAAGAGAGTAAGCAATATCTCGGGCATGCGCAAACGAAACAATCAGTGACCAGGGATTAAAACGGGGGAGACGAGAAAGTGCGCCGACCATCCTGGCGGGCTTATCACTGTTGTTAAACACGTTACAATTGTTGTCGGAATACTCGGCAGAGGAACTGACCCGGCTAGCCGCCAGTGTGCTGGATCAGTTCGGCGATGTGTAGATACCTATGTCTACAGGGTGAGGGGGATTCATCTTATTACCAGCACTGTCAATAATCCGAGGAGCCTCATAGGCCCCTTTTTTATTTAGAAATCACCACTTCATTCCATGTTTGTAAGGCTTTCGACAAATGCCCGTGTTTTTTCTTAAAGGACTCATCACTTAAAATAGTTTTGAAAGGTGCGTTAAGGTCAGTGCAACTGATGCTACAGCCAACCGCCTTCAACGTGTCCTGGAGCGCATTGCCATCCAGACCCATCTTGTCTACCGTCTCTCCGCTAACCAAAGCCTGAACAACATTGGTAAAGCCAGTTGAGTCTGCGCCACTTGCGTTGCAGCTTTGCTCCACAGCCTCTTTGTAGTAAACCGTGTATTTTGCCATTATGGGAGACATTGTGTTCAATGCCAAAATATATGCCCCAACTTCATTGTCATTTGGACTATCAGCACTACTTACCAGCGGGGCAAGCATAAGCATGGAAAAAATTAACACTCTTTTCATTTTCACTTCTGTTTATACAGGAGAACATAAAAAAGTGTGGGGCATTTATGTGGCAAAGCAGCTAAAGAAGCCACTTTAACGTATAAGTATTCATGGGCCAATAATGTAACAGTCCGGTTGAGTTGCCCATTTTACCGCTAAATAACTCAGGTGCCCCACACTTTTTTATGCTCTCACGGTTACTGTCATTTGCTTATCCTCATTGATAAGGTTCTGGAAATTCTCTTGCAAAGAGAGACCCGCTGGAAGCGGGCTACACTTTCGCGTTGAGTTACCTTTAAACTCATATCTAGACCATTACAGTTTAGCTTTCGCTTTTTCCAGCCTCCTTTACCTGCATAACTATCGGCTGACCTCACGATCAGCTTTCCCGAAGGGAGCCATACAGGCTTACCATATTCCGTATATCCCGTGTGTCAGGTTAGGATCCTATTTGCAACAGTGCCTAATGAAATCTACTCTTGGAATTATATGTATAATATATTTAAATTAATAGAAAAAATAACCACCGGATTGCAATGATTTATTAAAAATATAATTAATAATTAAAACTTTATACAATATAAAATATTAGCATATTAAATATTATTACAGGAGGTTCGATAAAATAGTCCGTTTCATCTAAAACCTATAAACATAATTACCTATTATGTGTTAAAAGTGATAACCTTATATCGAGGGTTTCACAATTTAATCATTGTAGGTGAAGTTATGAATGATAAAAGTATGAGTTTCTCTGTAAACAAAGATCTGGATGTTCATTCAAAAAGCTTTGATGCTTTCATATCATATATGGAAAACAGCAACGATTTTTGGCTTATATACCTGTGCTCATTGAAACTGCTTGATTTTCGCCCAAATGAGGTTCAGGGTATCCGTCATGAAAATATTCATTACCGATGAACAAAAAGCCGAACTTGAACACCTCCATCACACCTGCCGTGA
>NZ_CAWNXG010000071.1:0-11954 GCF_963878145.1 Photorhabdus sp. S10-54
CAGTAAAGTTCTTCTAAAGTAGTCATAGCCTGAGGATCCCCACGATTTTGTTTTCTAAGCAAAAACTTTGATCGTGCCTCAGGCACTTAGTTCCTTTTTTCTTTTCTTCCTTATCCAGAGTTCAGGTGTATTACGTCATTCATCTTTCCCCGACTGACAGGATAGGGCGTCTGACGCGAAGTCGAACCCGGTGCTTGCATGCGGCATTTGTTCGCGAACTTGAAGGGGCACTTTTGCGGGCAGACAGGGATATTCTGTTTCGTTCTCATTTGATGCGACTAGCTCAGATACAACTGGCTTGTTCGGTTTTGGCGCATTACCCAACAAGGCGTTATCGGATGGTTAAAGTGGTTATCACTCGCTGGGAACGAACAGGGATTACATTACAAAACTTACTGTATGAATGGCGTTATGTTCCGACGGCTGCCTATGGTGTTATGGTGGTGGTGAAGCAGGAAAAATAACATCTTATATTGGGGAGCATGAAATTGTGTGGGGCAATGGCATAGCTGGTATCGGCACATTACCTTATCGCTACTGGCTCATGCGGCGCTGGCAGTTTTGCGGATAGGGGAGAAAAAAACGCCGGCGGGGCTGGTAGCCCTCAGCGTGGCGGAACTGCGTAAACTGCTGTCCAAATTAATGGAAAAAACGGGAGACACCGTCGAGCAGATTTTACATTGGTCATATTGACGACGACACCAATACTACGCACAACAATGTCATTATCGTCGCTGGGATAACCTTATGATTTCAGAGTAGTTACGGCTGTAGTATTAGGGGGATTTAAGGGGAAACAAATCAGCGATCTGCTGGATGTGATTGAGGACAGATACGAACAACGCAGCACGGTGATTGTGAGCCAATTACCGGTCAGTGAATGGTATGGGTTGATGGAAAATTCGACAGTTGCAGATGCGCTGTTAGGCCGATTGATCCACAACGCACATCGGCTGGAATTAACAGGAGAATCGCAACGGAAAAAAAGTCTGGCTGAAGCTGCGGAAGTAAGTTAAAAAGTGAGTGGTTACGAAGAAAAGATCAGATGGCCGGACGATACCGAAACAGCTGGCCGGACAAACCGAAATACGCAGGGGATCCCTCAGGCGCAGAGCCAATATAAATGAAGGCTATCTTGTGCAGGTTTTACTGGCCGGTTTAAATGTGAATGAAAAATGAGCCTTCACGCTCTTGCCCTGATTAAATGTTGATGACATGATAGGCAATCCATGCTAGGTAAAAATGCTATATTCATAGTAAATCATATTTAATAATTTATTGTTAATTCCTCATGATTTTAGGAGGTATTGTTGAATCTATTTTTATAGTCATATTACTTATTTAATGAGAGTAACGTACAGTGATTTGTCAGACAATCCTGTATGAGCGTTTAAAAATTATACCCAATGGATTTCAAGATGCATCGCGACGGCAAGGGAGTGAATCCCCGGGAGCATAGCAAACTATGTGACCGGGGTGAGCGAGTGCAGCCAACAAAGAGGCAACTTGAAAGATGACGGGTATATATATAAATAAAAGGGAAAATGTATGAGCGATTGGGAGGCTGTCCCTGTATTGGCTGCATTGGATCTAGATGAATTGGTTGACTTTTACACAAGTAAACTTGGGTTCCATTGCGACAATTTTGTTCCTAATGAATATGCGATAATTAGCAGAGGGGAAGCTGAAATCCATTTTTGGGCATGTAACGATAAGTACATTGCAGAGAACACTTCTTGCTATATTTTCGTGAAAGATATCCAAAGTGTGTTTCAAGAACTACAAGCGCAGATTGAAGTCTCTCCGCTTGCGGAAACTCCATGGGGCATGTTGGAGTTCCACCTAATTGATCCAAGTGGAAATTTACTTAAGTTTGGGCAGCCAGTTTAGCTGTTTAACGTTCTCCCCAACTCCTGTTTATTCAAAGTATATGGACATCGAACTTGAAAAATCCATTCAAACGTATGGCTTCTTTTTCCGCTGAAAAGAAGATAGAAATTGCCAGAAAGGTCAAGCAACACTGAGCAGAGTAAAAAAGAAAGGCATGCTGATGAAAAGGAGGGCGGAGAATCATTCATAGAGTGGTTGAAACTTCATCAGGAAAATAACAATGGAAATCAAAAAGAAGAAGCTCTGTCCCCTGTTACAAGTTCTCAGTTAAGGCTGTGGTATCTGAGTCAGATCAGCGACACCCATTTTATTGCCTACAATATTCCTGTTGCACTGCAGATAACAGGCAGTCTTGATGTTGCCAAGTTAAAGCAAAGTTTTGTAAAACTGGTTGAACGCCATGCATGCCTGAGAATGTGCTTTCCGGTGTTCGACGGCATTCCTTCTCAATGTGTCCTGGAGCAATTACAACCTGTTTTTATACAAAGTGTAAGAACACATGAAGAGGTGACTGACTACATACACAAGCGGGTAAAGATACCATTTGATTTGGAAAACGGCGCCTTGTTTAGGGTGGAATTGATGAATCTATCCAACACTGAACATCTACTGCTGGTGTGCTTTCACCATATTATTGCCGATGGATGGTCAGTTTCAATTCTCGTTAGAGATCTCGTCGCACTCTTTACCGATGAACAGACTCTCGCACAGACGAGAGCGTAAAAAACCGTGGGGCAATCATTTAAATGCTCCCCTCGGACGGCAGTTCTGAATGGCGAGCTAAAAGGCACAATTTGAACGTTGGTATCCCGGCATCAAAATTAATGAGCTAGTCGGAATATGGTTGATGGTTTTACATTAGCTATAGCGGCATAAACGCCAATGTAGTGCCCCACAGATTTTATGCTCTCTATATTGGAGTGTAATTTTCATTTTTTCATGTTGAATTTTTTATCGTCATCCTCTCTGGTTTTGCACAGTATTCTTCCCTGTATCGGGTAATCATATGATTAGACTCTAATCACTACTGAATAAGTCGCATTTCTGTGTCCGTTGTTTTGTCAAGCAACCCGATAATACTAAAAGTACGCCAGGCACAGTGCTAAATAAAACAAACAAGGATGTTGTGGTATGACAACTGAAATACCTCCTCTGTCGCCGTCGCCGTCGCCGACGTCTGAAGCTGAAATTGACAGCTTGCGGCAGGTGGTTTCTCAAAAGACCCAACCCAGGTTGTTGTTAAAAAAATGTCTGAGGTATCTGTCAATATTGCTTGTTATTGTCAGCATAGTGTTGCTGGCATTCGTGGTACGGCAGCAGCAACATCAGTTAGTGGAATTTCAGTCATTGATGCGAAATGGATCATTCCAGCATTTGTCTGATGAGGTGCAAAAGCTGCACGAACGGCTTGATAAAGCAGATATCGGCTTTGTCTCCCGTCAGGACTGGCAAATGCAAAATAACCGGTTTCATCAGGCATTGATAGCGCAACAGGGAGCTGTCAACGACCAACAGAAACAGCTCGCACAGTCAGTGACTGATTTAAGCCGTGCTCATCAGGACCTTACCGAAGTAGTGAGTGTATTGAAAAATACCGTGAAACAGCAGGAAATGCGCGTTGACGCAATAATCACGTGGAAATCTCAGCAGGAAAAGCATCTGGTAGAAAAGCTGGCACACCTGACCGGGAGGTTCTTCGAACGAAGAAACGGATAGTGGCCCCTTTCATACTTTCTGGTATTGAACGTCGGGGAGAACAAGTTTATGCCGTTATTATTCCACGAGACACAGATCCTCATTCCCAAATATCTCAAATGCGTTTACTGACTCCGGGTGAAAGTGCATTTGAGTGGACGTTGGTCAATATCTCTGATCATCAGGCTTTGTGCCAGGTACAGGGGCATCGTCAAACCCTGTCAGTCAATGGAGGGTAATGATGAGAAAAGATTTTTTCAGCCAGAGGAAGGGAGTGGTGCTGATTGGCGTTGTTATGTCTCTGTCAGCTTCGGCGGCACAGGTTGCTATCTCTGAACAGACAGTGACGGGAATGAAAGCGACTCAGCAACAGGTCACGCAGGCTGAAAACCACCTTGAAAAACGCCGCCGCATCTCAAGGGGGACATGTCTATGCAGGTTACGGGGGTAATGTGGATTTTACTCTGATGAATTTGGTGGGCCGGATAGCCTCATTGGGCGGGGAGTCTGGCGGCATTTCCGGCGTTTGATGCAATGCGCCAGGCATTACCGATGGTGCAGGCTGTTATATTGATGGCGGTGACTATCATATTACCGCTGATTATAGTATTTGCTGTCTACGAATATAAGACGGTTATTACGCTGACCTTTGTCATGTTTGCGCTAAACTTTTTGACATTCTGGTGGGAGTTGGCACGCTGGCTAGACAGTTGGCTTCTGGAGGCATTGTATGGTTCAGATACGCACAGCCGCTGGAATATGGCCGGTTTTTAGAATAGCACAGACGATATCATTATGAGTTTTGTGATGGGGACGATGTTTATTGTGTTGCCGGCATTGTGGATGAGTGCTTTGTCTTGGGCTGGAGTTAAAGTTGGTGGAGTAATAGAAAATGCAGGCAGCACAGCAACTAAGGATAGCAAGGCGGCTGGCAGTCAATTAGGTTCTAAGATATCTGGAAAGCTTTAATTGTTACTTAGTATAGCCTGATATGGATGACTGGATAGGGTTACTCTTGATCTCAACAGTCATCTGATTCCCATGAATGTCTTTTATAAGTGTCTTTATCCCAATCTTGTTCCCATGAAAAATGTTCATAAGCAGCTTTTTGCTCATTTATATTTGAATTTTTTTTATTCCACATGTTTTGAGAAATTCCTAGTAATAATACAAAGGCCAGTATAACCATTATAGCTATAGCCAATGACCCAAGCAGTAATGCAATAACTGAGCTGCCAACAAATAGATAAATTGGTAAATGTCCTATCCAACCGGGGAGATTGTATTTGTGGGCTTTGGCAACACAATGTGCATCCCGAATATGTAAACGCTGGCGTAAATTACGATAAATCCTGGCAGCTTTTGCTCCCCCGAATCTGAGTGCGCATTGTACGTTGTATGTCATGATGGTTAGTCATTGGGTAGTCTCTTGTTGAAACAATGTTCAGATAAATAATATGATTATTTTCTGGTTAGGTTAGCTAAAAGTTTGAGCTGCGTCTATGGTGTAACTGTGTATAACGCTTATTAAACGAAAAGTTAGTAGTTGTATTTTTAACCTGTCGATATTTTTAGTTTGCTATTCAGCTTCATGTTTATTATGAGCTTTTGTCAATACGTATAGATTGCTGTAAGATAACAATATTCATTTCTTCGTCTACCTATAATAAGCTAATGCCAACTTTTCATCAGACAGGATTTATTGAGGCTACTGTTGGAGAAATCCAGTATCACCGGTTTGATTTTTCTGTAGAAGATCGTAATTTTGTGATGATTTTTTCCGCTGTTGAAATATCTGATGTTGAATACCTCCAGATGCGCTCGGAAGAGGTCGGTTTTTCCATCCCTGAGCGTTGCTATGATGTTAAGTTTGACCGTCGGAGAATTTTGACAGTGGTGATTTCTACGCACCACCGCCACCAGATGCTATTTTCAGTAAGCTTGGGTATCAGGGCTTGATGAGGTTGGGTAAAGCATTTAGCGAGATTATCGGTCTACACTATCAATTTTATGATGCTAAGGCATATTTTGCTATGGCGGAAATTCTGAACTTAAGCAAATGTCCATAAGAGAGCGCAAAATCGAGGGCATGCGCCGTGCCAAAGCTGCTTTCGAGCTGGCTGAACGTTCTGGTACGTTAACAAAGCGCCCTGTTGTCATTGAGTGCTGATTTCTCTGTTATATCGATAGTGCTCCATCCAATCACTCCCTTTATTGAGTAGTGATAGGTTTTGGGGCCAAGTAATTTAATCTGTTCAGTTGTTTCAGTATCCACATCCACTCTAGCTCTTCTCTCTGTTTCAATATGCCTCGTTTTTAGATTGTGTTTAATTTTTGTTTGTTTCTTTACTTACAAGTGTAGTGATACAGCGTAAAATTTCTTTATCTGTTGATTCATTCCCAGCTAAAGCTATCTTTATTGTTTGTTTAAGAGTTTCTCTAATAGGCAATTCATTGATGGTATCTTCAATTGTAGATGTCTTGGTTTTAGGAGGTTCAGCAAGTATCCCTTCTATACCTTTGCGATGAATTAGTTTTATTAATGCATCCACATCCCTATCTTCCAATGAATCTAAAATAGATTGCCATGCTGTGCTTCTTTCCGTTGAGCTTTTTAGTTGTTCATGAATGGTTGTGGTTTGATTGTGAGGTTGTAACTGGTGATCACCAGTTGCAAGCCAATCTAGGGTGACACCTTCAATATCGCAGATTGATTGAGCTACATTGAGAGCAGGGATTGAGTCCCTTATGATGTAGTTATTCAGTGTTGAATACGATAATCCCCATTCTTTAGCTGCAGTTCTTACACTACGGCTGCCGATAAGATAAAGAAGTCTCTCCTTAAAGGTTTCTTTTCGGTCTTGTTCAAAAGAATCCATATTATGCTGTGCTTCCTTTCTCTTTTTAACCATATAACCACCTGAAAAAACAGATTTCCTGAAATTAATAAGTGAAATTATCTCAATTGAGTTGGTATTTTCTTTTTAAGGTCTCAATTTGGATCTATACTATACTCTAGTATAAGTAATCCTATAAAGTAGGGATAGCTTGCACTGGCAACCTTTTAGGGTAATTGAAATACAAATTGAAGTAAAACGTGCCATCAAAATCGTATATAGCCCGAAATATATCTTATTGGAGAATTATTGTGGAGAAAAAAGATTGGCACCCAGCAGATATTATCGCTGCTTTAAGAAAAAAGGGAACATCATTGGCAGCTGTTTCTAGAGAAGCAGGGCTGGCATCGTCAACGTTATCTAATGCCTTGCAAAGACCTTGGTGTAAAGGTGAAACAATTATTGCAAATGCATTAGGACAGAAGCCTGATGAAATCTGGCCTTCCCGTTACCAGAAAAGAAGGAAGAGATATTGATCTCCAAGAGAAAAAATATGGTGACAGTTATAGGAACCATAAAAGCAACGCTCTGAAAGTGCTGCAACACAACCAGAGCGTCTAACCACAACATTACAGGAACTAATGTATGGCTGATATGAATAGTAACACATCTTCATACTCAAAGCGTTATACATTTAACGCGCAATCTAATGTAGAAACCGAAGCACACACCTTGCTCACAGACTTTTCTTTGGTTTTAACTTCTTGTAAACCAATTGAGAAGCAATATTATGCGCAGTAGCATTCCAGATACTTCCGACGATAGTGATATATCTGATGTGAATATCATATGGTCTGGCATGTCGGATGCGATTGCATCGCTGGATTTCTCATGTGTTAGCGATACTGTGCTGTGTCAGCTAATTGAATCATCCAAAGAAAATACTATGGGCATTTGTCATGATGTAACTTTTCTTGGTGACTCAATGTTATCGTTTGCCAGCAATAATATTCATGAATTTACTCCAGAGAGTTTGTGTCAGCTCGGGCATAGCCTATCGGCTCTGAGTTCTCTATTACCGATGTTGTTTACTATGCATGAAAAAGCGAGTGGTGAATATTATCGTAGGGCTTTGAAAAACGAAATAAGATAGCCTTGTCAAATGAAACCGGAAAATTTTTGGATGGTTTTCCGGTTTACAGGCATAAACTATACGCCGACAGGATGTTCGATACTGTCGGTACTCATCAGGGCCGATTTTCCCCCTTCCTAGGGCCTGAACCGGTACCGGGATGTCGTCACCGTGCACTTTGCCCGGCATCACACGTACTGACGAGTTCGCTGACCCTGAGCAGCGACCCAGCGTGGCGTGGCTGTATATTTCAGACTGATGGTACAACGGCGTATGCTCCGCGAACTAATGCGGCCAGTCAGGACGATGGTGCAGGCGGGACTTATATTTTGGCGTTGAACACAATATCGCCTATAACAGCCAAATATACTGTTTACTACAAAGAAGCTGTAGATGCCACCATAACGGAGTGTCCGGGGATTGCCAATATAAAAGGCTGATTGTTCAGTCATCTAGTTACCCAGTCACGCAGAATATTGAGGGCTGCTTTTGCCTCGATCAGCACGCTCAAGAAAGTATTGAATACCATCTGGGGTGGGGGCTTCTGTCCAGCCAGTTGCCAGCCATTTTTTCGTTAACATCGCTGAGTAAGCCCCGGAGACAAGTGAGGCTGAGTTGTTGCGGCCCGGTAGGATGAAATAAGGGAGCCAGACAGGCATATGTTGGCTGGGCATGGCATATTGGGCACCTTTCCGTATTTTGAGGAAAAGAAAATAATGCGTCATCATAACGTAACCAATATTACGGTTGTAGTACTCAGTTTCCACATAGCTTAAGTATAATTCCCACTAACCCCGATTAGTTTCTTTAAATTTCTGGATCGTGTGTTTGATGGCTTGTTCTGTTGGCAAGCGTTCCATTGAACTAGCACCATAGAACCCATGACAATTGGGGCAATGAGCCAAAATATAGGCGACATCTTCCGGTTCCGAAATTGGGCCACCGTGACACAAAGTAATAATGTCATTTCGAATAGTTTTAGCTGCCGAAGCACAAGCATTAATGATTGGTATACAAGATTCCAGATCATATGATGTATTTGCACTAATATCACCGCCAGTGGTTAGCCCCAGATGTACGACGATGATATCAGCACCTGCTTGTGCCATAGCTTCAGCCTCTTTTACATTGAAAACATAAGGAGTGGTAATCATTCCCTTTTCATGTGCCAGGCGGATTAGCTCCACCTCCAATGCATAACCCATGCCTGTTTCTTCCAGATTTTTTCTGAACTTCCCATCAATAAGCCCTACAGTTGGGAAGTTTTGAATACCAGTAAAACCTTGTGCCTTCAGTTCATCCAGGAAAAGAGATAAATTACAGAATGGATCAGTACCACAGACACCCGCTAATACAGGTGTTTCCTTAACTATCGGCAATATTTCATTACCCATTTCTCTGACAATTTCATTTGCATTACCATATGGCATTAATCCGGCCAATGATCCTCTGCCAGCCATTCTGAAGCGTCCAGAATTATATACGATAATGAGGTCTGCCCCTCCTGCTTCCTCGCAACGCGCCGAAAGACCCGTGCCTGCGCCTGCTCCAATAATAGTTTCGTTACGTTCGACTTTTTGTTTTATAGCTTCAATAATTTGATTATATTTTTTCTTCATGAGAAATTCCCTGGTGTTCTATAATTTCCTTGAATTGTTGTATTACCAGAGCACAAAATTGTGGTGAGTTGATGTGAAAAGGTGTTTTTATAACTTTTCGCAATTCTGTTTGCTTTATTGTTTTTTTTAGTCCATGACAGAAAGCCTGTGTTGATGCAGGTAAATAAAAAGGTTGTTCAGGGCAATCTAGCGCAGAGAATCCGCCTTCCGGAATAATGAATCGAATAGGTCCATTACACTTATTAAGTTTGTTCCCTATCCAGATACCAAGTTGATAGTTTTCTTCGGGTGTGGTTCGCATCAATGTCACCTGAGAATTATGCTCGACAAATAGCCTATTGCTGTAGCGTTCTGGAACCGTGTCCTTTGCACCAAAGTTAACCATGTCCAAAGCACCAGCACTGCCAATCCACGGAATGCTTTTTTTTGCCATGACGTCTAAACGTGTGTCAGGACAACCCAAGACACCCCCAAATAACAGATCGGCAATTTCTGTTAATGTAATATCCAAAACGCAAACCAATTCTCCGTCTTTAGCCAATTTCTCCATGCTTGTTCCACCATTGCCGGTAGCATGAAAAGCGAGGCAATCGTATTGAGTATTTAACGCGGTAGTGAGCTGATTAATGCACGGAGTCGTCATACCAAACATCGTCAACCCTAAAACGGGTTTATGAATATCAGCCAATGGCGTAAAATAATTGACAGAGCCCGCCATCATATTTGCAGCATTAGACAATACTGCACGAGAAATACGGTTGAGTCCGTTGAGATCGGTTACCGTATACAGCATAGCAATATCGCTGTCCCTAACGTAGGCCGAGACATTCCCTGACGCCATCGTTGATACCATGATTTTAGGCAAACCGATCGGTAGGCTTTGCATTGCCGGAGTAATCAGCGCTGTTCCGCCTGAGCCTCCGATACCAATCACCCCCGCGATATCGTCGATTGAACTGTTCAGGAAATTTGTGAGGGCGACAGACATCGCGGTTATCGCTTTATTCCGTACGCCACAAAAAACAGGATCAGCGCCAGCGGGATGATACTCAGCGACCTGAAGTGAATGAATATCTATCTTTTTATGCTGATTATTCTGATGATTTTCCCCGGGAGTTGATGTAGACACATCAATGATAATTGAATCCACTCTTGCGAGGCGTAAACAATATTTCAACCAGACCAGCTCGTCCAGTTTTGTGTCTGCTGTGCCAACGACAACCACAAATCGCGTCATAGTGTTCACCCCATGTGGTAGACCTATTCAAAGACGAATGTAAACCTATTGTAATATTTTACAACATGCAAGTTACTTTTTATCATTAGTGATATTTTTTATTATTAATGCTATACGGTTAAAATTTTAAGGGGTTTAAATGATTCTGTTTGATGAAGAAAAGCTGTCGCCAGTCCGGCGTCGTACCCTGGAACGTATCACTCATTCAGCGCTGAAGTTATATCGTGAAAAAAAATTTCCGTCTCCTGAAGAGATTGCCAGTGAAGCTGAATATGCGAAGGTCACGTTGCGCAGCTACTTTTCAACCCATAGTGATTTTGTAGAGTATGTTGTAAAACAAGTTATTGGGTCATTCGTTGTCCCCCCTATGGGCAATAATGCAGAGGAAAATATTGAGAAATTATTAAGATGGGGTTATGAAGAAATAGAAGCCAATGAGGCGCTGATGAGGGATGCCTTACGCATTTCTCAGTTACGCTGGCAGGAATCTTTATCAGGTGAAGATAACGACAAACGACCTGTTTTGAAGAAAAAAAGTAACCGTAAAGAGACACTTTCTACGGCGTTAGCGCCTCTAAAAGGTCAGCTTAAAGATGACACAATACATAAGATTATTATGTTGATTTCAGTTTTATATGGTACAGAGGCTATGACTATTCTGAAAGATACTTTTGGTTTAGAAAATGATGAAATCATCAACTTAACGAGTTGGGCCGCAAAGTTGATTGTTCGGCAGGCCATTAATGAGGAGCTAAAATAATTCAGAAGACCATTTTTTAACATAAAGGGTAAACCGGGCACGAGGCCCGGTAAAAGTTTCTTTTGGTGCCGATAACTTCTGTTCACCAATCTTCTGATTAGATTAGATATAATCTGAGTTCTGGATAAAAAAATTGAACTAAATGCTTGTTCGAAAAACAGAGTTTTCGACCAAAAAAATTAAAGTGATGATATAAGGGTCATACCATCTGGCTCTTCGCAGACGCTGATAAAGGTGGTGAACGAGCGGCCCTTCTGTACAGTCTTATTGGTACCTGTCGGCTAAATAAAGTGGATCCCGAGGTCTGGCTACGCCATGTCATCAGTCATATCGCGGGCTGGCCTGCAAACCGGGTGCATGAGCTGGTCGATTTCACTTCTTAGCCACCGTCAATACGGCTTGAATGCACCGCTTACATAGGGGGAGAGGGAGTGTTTGAATATTCATCACTATCAATAAATCAGAGTCATTACCAAAGAAAGCGCTACCGACCTTGATTAAGAGATATAAATAAAGGTTCAAAGGTAGCGCTTAAATTATATTTATAATTTTCTCATGTAAATTTTTACCTGATTACCATCGAATCTCAGCTAGCTTGAGTAAATACTCAGGTATAGGTGCTGCCCGGATACATGAATAAATAAGCTGTTCGAATGCTTTTTTAAGGTTAAAGCGCCAATTGAACCTGAAACAGAATTCGGCAAGATAACGAGGTAAATACTTTTTGCTAATCGAATGATATGTTCCGCGTATCGAATTTTTTACATTACTCATCATTGTGTTA